>JAYSUZ010000015.1:0-11301 GCA_043718845.1 Cytophagales bacterium | reverse complement strand
AGCCATACGCAAATATATTAATTTATATTTTAGTCCAATGTAAATTAAAAAAAAGTTATCAACTTTTTGGAGTAAAATATATGTTCAATTGGTATTAGTTGCGCATTGTTGAATAACATTCATGTTGTTCTGCTGCTATGCAACAAAATAGTTGTAAATCTTAGACTATCGTATTTGAATAAAAAAAGGGTAAAATCAACTTCCTGAGCGTGCTATTATAAATCCAACGGCCAATAGATTACTAGGCTTTAGCAGTGCTCAGATTTTAAAAATGGCTCGTGTCTTTTATGAAGAAAACTCGGAAGTTTTCTTCATAAAAGACACGGACAGGATCTTCGCGCCAGTGGCGTACGTGTGCAACAAGGAAGTAACATCTTTCGCGTCTTTTATTTTTTCGACCATGGACAGTTAATTGTTTTAGCAAATGGCTTTCAAAAGAAAAGGCAGAAAACGCCAAAGTAATAAATTACAAAAGCACTTAAAACAAAGGAAGAATACGAAAACGAAAAAAGATAATTCAATAACATTACAATTGAACTTGACCCTGACTATGAGCAGACATACCTAAACAGAGGATGGTTGTTTTATCAAGAGAGGAAACCCAAATATTTAGCCGACTAGCGAAAAATGCCAATCTGCTAAATATTATGGGCAGACTTTATTTGTCCGCCAGTAAGTTGCCTGTATTTTAAAGTCTCTTTGCCGTATAATTTACAGCTCCCGAATAAAAGTCCCCCAAACTTGTCACTTCATATTCGTTGTCCAGAAGCTTGTCAATTCGGTAAGATTTACCGTTCGAAAATTGAATTTTAACTTCATTTATTTCATAAGTACCCTCTACCTTTTCACCTTGTTTGTCAACAAGCAGATATGTATTATCTGACAGAAACTCTATTGTATTTCCATTGTTTACACTCCATTTACCAACAATTGAAATATCTTTGCCATTTTCATATTTGTAAATCCTTACTAATTCACCATCTTTATCAAAT
Source organism: Cytophagales bacterium (assembly GCA_043718845.1). Lineage (GTDB taxonomy): Bacteria > Bacteroidota > Bacteroidia > Cytophagales > Cytophagaceae > JANYCO01. The sequence continues at coordinate 10,309 of JAYSUZ010000015.1, read as the reverse complement.
TGATTCCAAGTTCCAACCTTTTGACCTGCTAATGACTTCCCTACAAGAAAAACTTGCCCATTGCTATACCAAGAGTTTTGTTCTCCGTCTTCTTGTCCTTTATCATTATATTTTTGAAGTTGTTTTAATTGTCCGTTTTCATGCCATTGATTCCAATCGCCAGTCTCCTTACCACTTGAATACTCGCCTTCCCACATTTTTTGCCCATTTTTAAAATATCTAATGAAATGTCCGTCAGTCAAGTCTTCTTTGTAGGATTTATTGTATTCGACTTGTCCATTATCAAAGTACTTCTTATACGAACCGTGCATTTTATTGAGCTTGTAATTGCAATCAAACTCAATTTGTCCGTTCAAGTGCCATCTTTTATAAAATCCGTCCTTCAAGAAACTTCCGTCATCCGTTTCTGTCACTTCATATTTCTCCAATGACTTACCTGTCAATGGGTTATTAACTTCTCTTATTTCACGATTTTTACAGTTTGATAGTCCAATTGCCACAAGAATAGATAATGCAATTGCTTTTAAAAATTTAATTGTCATAGATTTAAAATTTGTATATTTTGTTTTAAAGTTAGTTATTTCCAATCTTAGATTCAAGTAATAAATGCAACAAAATAAGGATCACAGTAGGAAGACCAAATTATTCTTAATGGTTTAGTCATAATTATTTCAAATTGTTATCTAGAATACCCATGTAAGTATTAGAATATTCAGCAGAAGTGCCATTGGAGGTATTTTCTTACATCTCCGATGCCTATCGGCAGAACAACATTAACTATTATTCAACAATGCTCAACTAAATCGTGAACAATCCCAAACAGTATAAATTTTTCCTCTTTCATTTATTGAAAATTACTCAGATTATTTAACACCTGCACTTGGTCTATTACGGCACTATATGAAGGCCATGCCTCTATGCAGTAAAAAAAACTCTTTTCACTCTTTCGCCTATCCCTGTAAGCAGCTCGTAGGGAATTGTCCCGATCTTTTTTGCTAGGTTTACAATTGAAAGCTGCTCCCCAAATACAATTACTTCATCTCCTTCCGATGCTTCTACACCTGTAATATCTACCATACACATGTCCATACAAATATTCCCAATCATAGGACACTCTTTGCCGTTAATCAACACAGTACCTACTCCATTTCCAAAACCCCTATCAAAACCATCTGCATACCCTATTGCGATCGTCGCTATGGTTGTATCGCTGGCGGCAAGTCCTTTTCTACTATAGCCAACACTATCCCCTTTGGAAACTTTTTTTATTTGCGAAATAATCGTCTTTAAGGTTCCAACCGTCATCAATTCAGATTGCTTTAGCCCGCTTGCCTCTACGCCATAGAGTCCTATCCCAAGTCTTACCATACCCATTTGAGCTTCAGGGAAACGAACGATACCCGCCGAATTAAGGGCATGCCGTATTGTTTTATAGCCAAGTGCATCTTCTATACTATCTGCCATTCGATTAAACGAAGAGAGTTGTTCCTTCGTAAAATCGTTATGCACCGCTTCGTCTGCAGCGGCGAGGTGCGTAAAAACACTCGCTACCCGAATGAACGAAGTATTGGATAGCAATTCAAGCAATGCTTCCAACTGCTTTTCTTCAAACCCTAACCGCCGCATTCCTGTATCCAGTTTAAGGTGAATGGTGGCGCTTAGTTTGGTTTCTCTCAGAAAATCGAAAAAGTCAACCGCAATTTTGAAACTGTAAATTTCCGGTTCAAGTTCGTAATGAATTAATTTAGCAAACGATTCCTTTGAAGGATTCATGACCATGATAGGCAATGTAATCCCATTTTCTCTTAGCGCTACACCCTCATCCGCATAAGCAACAGCAAGGTAATCGGCACGGTGAAACTGAAGAAGATTCGCAATCTCAAAACTACCAGTCCCATAAGCAAATGCTTTTACCATCGCCATTACCTTGGTCCCTTCTTTGAGCTGCGACTTGTAGAAATTTAGATTATGAGCCAATGCATCTAAGTTGATCTCCAATACCGTTCCGTGAATTTTCTGCTGAAGCAATCGAATTATTTTCTCAAACGCAAAAACCCTAGCGCCCTTGATTAGAATCAATTCATTTGAATACTCTTTCGGATTGAGCTGAGCTAAAAACGCTTCTGTACTTTCAAAAAAAGACGTTGGTAAAAAATCAAAACAGCGACGATTCCTAGAAATCGTCTCCCCAATTCCTACCAATCGTGTAATTCCTTTATGTGCAAACATTTCTGCTAGTTGCTTATAAAGCTGCTCTTCTTCTATCCCAGTCTCTAGCAAATCAGACAATATTACCGTTTTTTTAATCCGTTGTTTTTGTTGATCCAGAAAGTTTACGGCTATTGAAAGCCCCGAAAAATCATTATTATAAGTATCGTCAATAAGCTGGCAGCCGTTTACGCCTTCTTTCAGTTCAAGCCTCATTGCTATAGGCTGTATGGCGTTCAGGCGTAGCTGGATTTCTTCGGTCGATAAGTTGAAATAAAGAAGCACGCAGATACAATGCATTAAATTTTCGAACGAACCCTCGTCAGAAAGCGGAAAAATTAACCCAAAGGATTTCCCGAGATAATTTAGGTTAACAGAAAGCCCTTCCGTTAGTTGTGCGGTAGACAATACTTGAAGGTCGGCTTTCTCTTTGGTAGACCAGTTAAAGGTTTTATAGTTAAGCGTCAATAATTGTGTATGAACAGCGGCATAGTCCTTCCTATAAAAAACAAGTTCGGAAGCAGCGAACAATTTTAATTTTTCTGTAATTTTTTCTTCTACACTTTTAAACCCTTCGTCGTGTGCAGGCCCTATCGTTGTGAAAATACCCAACGTGGGTTGAATGACCGCGGCTAAATTTTGCATTTCGTCAGGCTGAGAAATACCTGCCTCAAAAATACCCAAGGAATGAGAACTGTTCAACGCCCATACCGAAAGCGGAACGCCTATTTGAGAATTATAACTTTTGGGACTTTTAACTATTTTGAAATTTTTATGGAGCAACAATGCCAACCATTCTTTTACTATTGTCTTTCCATTGCTGCCTGTCACACCTATTACCGGCACTGAAAATTGGCTTCGATGGTAACCAGCAAGTTTTTGCAAGGCATAGACAGCGTTTCCCACTTGCCAAAAAGTAGCCTCCGGAAATTGTGCAGGATCAACAGCGGCAACCGCTTCTAAAATAAAATTCCTTACGCCCTTTTCATAAAGCGTACGAATATATTGATGACCGTCGTGACGAGACCCTTTAATAGCAAAAAAAACAGAATCGCGGGCAACTATTACTTTCCTACTGTCTAGTAATAAATAAATAATTGGCGTATCCGTATAAAATGAAAGAACCTTAGCGCCTATTATTTCGGCAATCTTCCCTGCTTTTACCATACAAATTAGTGTCCGTTATCGCTATCCGAAACATTCTCCGTAAGGGTGAGCAATTTTGAATAAAGCACCATTAGAACTACCCCTGTAGCAAGCGTAAATAATCCTAAAATACCATACGCAAAAGTGATATTAGAGCCTTTTGCGAAAAAGGGAAGGCTGAAGGTTAGAATAAAAAGCAAACGAAATAATGTCGTGATGACATTAAACATACTATTCACCCTTCCTGTAAGTTCGTTGGGTACTAACATAAATAAATACGATATCCTAAAAATTCGCGACCCTGCATTGGCCAATCCAAATATAAAGGAAACAAAATAAAAAACGAGGCTATAATCAAATAGTGCACTCAGGAAAAAGCCAAATGCCGTTAAGAATACAAAGATGATAATGGATTTTGGAATAGGCAATCGCGACAAAAACCCTGAAGCCAAGTAACCCATTATAAGCGAACCAAGTGTATAAAAAATCTCTGAATAACTAAATACAGAAGCCCCTCCTTGAAGATTATTATTCACATATTTTGACAGCAACCCAATTCGTTCCACCACCAATACAATGAAGATCACGTAAGAGCAAACACCAAAAATAGTAACTAAGGAATTTTTCCTTAAAAAATCATACCCTGACTTAAGTCTATCTTTCAATCCGCCTTCGTCAAATTGAGTTAGATTTTTCACGGGTTGATACTTAATAAATATAATCATCACGAACGAAATAATATACGTGATACCATCCAGCAAGAAAATTTCATGCAATTCCCACTTAGCAATCTTTAGCTCAAATACATACTCTAATCCGAATAGGTGTATTGTTTCTATAGAATCAACACCACCCAGCAAAAATACGCCTATTGCAGCCGACGCCATTACGGTTGACTGTCCTACAATTTCTATATAGGAAGTAACTTTTGTGTAATCTCTTGGATCGGAAATTTCTTGGGCAAAGGCATACAAATTTGGATAATGGATAATATATCCAAAAAACGTGGTAGCAAAAACCATCACTATAAGTGCCGTAGGCAATGCATGGTCTGCAATATTAGGAGACGCAAATTCTTTAAACCCAAGAGAGGCAATCGATAATATAATAAGCCCTTCGATGAAATTTGTACCTAAAAAAACATCTTTTCTATTAAATCCATCTACTAAAGCACCAGCATATAAACCCCAAAACAAAGAAAATAGCGTAACTAGCGCATAAAATATATTAAATTGCGAAAATTGATTATGACTTACAAAATACCAAGGAATACTTAACATTGTAATACCTTGTGCAAAGCCAGATATGCCATTGGCAAGAAAAAGAATTAGTAAGGCTCTTTTATTTCTCAATTAAATAATACTTTTAGTTTTGTAAATGTACTAAAATGAACTTATCTAAAAAAGAAAAATTTTACACTGATAAAGAGCTACTTGTGAAAATAAGCACTTTTTGCACCTATCAGGAAAGGTCTCACCAGGAAGTCCGTGCTAAATTATACGATTTCGGGTTATCAAAAGACAAGGTAGAGGATTTTATAGTAACTTTAATCCAAGAAAACTTTTTAAGTGAAGAGCGTTTTGCTAAACTATATGCGGGAGGTAAATTTCGAATAAAAAAATGGGGTAAACGTAAAATCCAAGAGGCCTTAAAACACAAAGATATTTCCGACTATTGCATACGCCTTGCTATGAAAGAAATACCAGACGCTGATTATCTCGCTACGTTAAGCGCTATTATTGAAAAAAGAGGCCTGATGGAAATCGAAAAAAACACCTTTAAAAAAAACTACAAAATAGCACAATACCTTATAAGCAGAGGATTCGAATCCGAACTTGTATGGGAAACTCTAAATTCAAAAGACTAAAAGCATCCTTTCTCAAACATTATTTAACGATTCAACAAAATGAAACCAAACATCCCTAAAACAGCACAAAAAAGAGTAGTCATTGTTGGAGCCGGCTTTGGAGGGCTTGCAATGGCACGAAAACTATCGAACAATAACGCTATCCAAGTGGTACTGATTGATAAGAATAATTACCACCAATTTCAACCGCTGCTCTACCAAGTCGCTACTTCTGGTCTGGAGCCTAGCGCTATTGCATTTCCTTTGAGAAAAGTATTTCAGAAAACAAACAACAGTACGATACGAGTAGCCAATGTAACAGGCGTGAATACAAAAGAAAATATCCTCATTACCGATATTGGAGAGATTGAATACGACTATTTGGTATTATCCATGGGGGCGGATACGAATTTCTTCGGAATGGAAAATATTAAAAACAACGCTGTACCGATGAAATCGGTGAGTGAGGCGCTTGACCTACGCAATAAATTATTGCAAAATTTTGAAGACGCTTTGTTATGCCCCTCAAAAGAAGCGCGTAGAGGCTACATGTCAATTGTAGTAGTAGGTGGTGGCGCTACCGGAACAGAAATTTCTGGCACATTAGCCGAGATGAAAAATACCGTTTTACCAAAAGATTTTCCAGAATTAGATTTCGAAGAACTATCGATTTACTTAATCGAGCATTCGCCAAAAGTACTAGGCCCAATGTCCGAACAAGCCTCTTCGAAAGCGAAATTTTTCCTAGAAAAACTCGGTGTAAAAGTGCTGGTGTCTACACAGGTTACAAATTATGACGGCAAGGAAGTAGTGCTTGGAGACGGCAGTACCATCCAAACCAATACGCTTATATGGGCCGCAGGCGTGAAGGCGATCAAGATCGATGGTTTTTCGGACAACGTATATGAAAAATCGGGACGAATGAAAGTAGATCGGTACAACAAAATCGAAGGCTATGAAAACATATACGCGCTGGGCGACATGGCTTCTATGAGGGATACAAACTACCCGCATGGCCACCCTCAAGTAGCGCAGCCTGCTATTCAGCAAGGCGAACTGCTCGCAAAAAATATCATTCATAATCTTAGCGGAAAAACCCTTACTCCGTTTACATATAAAGACCTTGGCTCAATGGCCACAATCGGTAGAAATCTGGCGGTAGTAGATTTGCCCTTTTGGAAATTTCAAGGTTTTTTTGCTTGGCTGGTATGGATGCTTGTACATTTAATGGCTATATTGGGTGTAAAAAACAGACTAATTATCTTCTTTAATTGGACTTGGAGTTATATCACATTTGATCAATCGTTGAGATTAATTATTAGACAAAAAAATATAGCCCTTAAAAAATAACCGATTGTTAATTATAGTGTACCTTTAAGACCTATTACAGTTAGTAGTTAGCAATAAACGACTCGAATACGCACATTATGAACTTAAGAATATTTTTCGACCCTATTGGAGAAGGATTAGACAAAGACAAGGAAGACGCTTCATTGTTTGGTGCTAATATTAGAATTTACAACAAAGAATTTCCTGACCTCACAAAAGTCAGTGTAGCCATTATTGGGGTTACAGAAGACAGAGGCAGCCTTACAAATGTAGGGGCAGCCAATGGTGCGGATGAAATCAGAAAAAAACTTTACGCCTTAAAAAAAGGAACTGTAAAACTCGAAACGGCCGACCTTGGAAATCTAAGAAGTGGCGAAACACTAGAAGACACGTACCTAAGAATCAAAGAAGTGTGCGAAGTGTTAATGCAATTAAACATCCTCCCGATTATCATTGGAGGCACACAAGATTTGGACTATGGTCAATTTCTTTCGTACGAAAATAGCGGCAAACTTATTAGCATGTTAAATGTAGACGCCCTCATCGACATGGGCAGTACGAAAGAAAATCAAAGCGCCCATCATATCCACCGAATACTTGTACATCAACCCAATATTATATTCAATTATAGCCACCTCGCTTACCAGACTTACCTTAACGACCAAGAAGTAATTAATGTACTGGAAAAACTTCATTTCGAAGCCTATCGAATAGGACGGATACGAGAAAATATAGGCGATATGGAACCCGTAGTGCGCGACGCCGACATGTTGAGTTTCGACATTACTGCTATAAAACAATCCGATGCCCCAGGCAATAACAACAGTCAACCTTTCGGCCTTTCGGGCGAAGAAGCTTGTATGCTTTGCTGGTATGCTGGACTAAGCACCAAACTTACTTCTATCGGATTTTACGAATACAATCCTGCACAGGACATCAAACAGCAGACTGCTGGAGTGGTAGCAACGATGATCTGGTATTTTATGGAAGGTTTTTATACCAGAAAAGAAGATATTGACGTCTCTGGGCCTCAGTATACAAAATACCTCGTTTCCGTCGATACGAGAGAGGGAAAACTAATTTTCTATAAAAACACCTTTACCGAAAAATGGTGGATGGAAGTACCTTACCCAGAAGAAAATTCCAAAATGGCAAGGAACTCTATTGTCCCTTGCAGCTACAACGACTACTTAATGGCAAGCAAAGGTGAAATTCCTCAGCGCTGGACGTCAACACATTCTAAACTACTCTAAACCCTACCAATCCTATGACAAAAGAAGAACTATTTGCAATTGCAGAAACCAAACACGACTTTAGAATCTCTTATTATATATCCGAAGGATTCGAAATATTTAAAAAAAATGTCGGAGGTTTTATCGGCATTGTACTTATTAACATAATAATGGCCGTTGTGCTCGGGTTAATCCCTTTGATTGGACAAGTTATCGCACACTTCACGTCTGCACTCCTTTCGGCTGGAATAATTTTAGTTTGTAAAAAAATAAGAAATAGCGAGGAAGTTCAGTTCAGCGATTTTTTTGAAGTCTTCAAAAACCCTGGCCAATTCATACTGCTCATTATCGTTCAATTCTTAATGTTACTATTAGTAGCAATACCAGGGATCACGTTGTTTATAATAAATTTCTACGACCTCTTTAAAAGCGGCGGAACGCCTTCTTACGAATCAATGATTGCTTTTATTCCATTGGCGTTTCTCCTCTTTATCCCTGTTTTATTCCTCTTGATGTGCTATATCTTCACCGTGCCTATTTTCTTATTTATCAATCAAGACTTCTGGACGGCGATGGAAGCCAGCCGCAAAGTAGTAATGAAAAACTGGCTGTCGGTACTTGGTTTTGTACTCTTATTATCAGGACTTTTAATTGTCATAACATTGGTAACCTGCTTCTTAGGATACCTCGTAATGCTCCCTGTTTTCGTAGCTTCGATCTACATGGCTTTCGAAGATATTTTCAAACCTTCTATCAATACATTTGAAAATAAAATTGACGATTTCGGTTCTTTCCAAAAAGACCTAAATACAGAGGCGGACGAGAAATAAGCACCGTTTACAAAAACCGAGGGCTGAATACTCCTAAGCCTTCGGTTTTTGTTTTAAATTCCATAAAATTCCGCTATTTTTACAAGTTAAACAATACTATTAAACAACTAACTCTTTAGTAATGATTGCATATATAGCCGGAGCGCTTACGCATATAGAACCTACACACGCCGTGATTGAAGCGTCTGGTGTTGGCTACCACATTCGCATTTCACTTACTACCTATTCTGCCATCAAGGGCGTAGTAGGAAATTGCAAACTTCACACCCATCTTCAAATCAAAGAAGACGGCCATACTCTTTTTGGATTCAGCGACAGCATTGAAAAAAAGGTTTTCCAAGAGCTTATTTCCGTTTCAGGTATTGGGCCTGGCACTGCCATGGTGATGCTTTCTTCTATGGACGCCGCTGGTGTTCAGCAGGCTATCGCTTCCGAAGACCTTCGGGCTATTCAAAGCATAAAAGGCATAGGCACTAAAACGGCTCAAAGAGTGCTTTTGGAATTGAAAGATAAAATGAAAAAAGATATTGTATTAGTTGATAATCAATCTACTAGCTATTTACACAATACTAAACGCAACGAAGCGTTATCTGCATTGATTACACTAGGAATCACTAAAAATATAGCCGAGAAAAACCTTGACTCGATTATCAAAAAAGAAGGAGAAAACGTATCGTTGGAACAGTTAATAAAATTTGCACTAAAAATGTCCTAATTTTTTACCAAACTGAATTAATTATTAAAAGCACATTTATTACGCCCTAAAAAGCCTAATTATGTTTTAATTACAACTAATTGCGAAATAAAAAAATAAATACATTCGTTCTATTGGGGATTTTCCTATCCTTCTATGGTCTGCTAGCACTAGCAGAACCAAGAGCTGATGCATTTTATTTTAACGAAGAAATCGACAATCCAGAAGACACCTCTACCGATAAAAACAAAAAAAACAAACGCCCTACCTACGAAGAAAAAGACAGAGCTGGAGATGAATTTTCAAACAAAACTTCCGAATCGCCACTACTTTTAGACAGGCCTTCGAATGTAAATACCGAAGTAACCCTTGATTCTTCCGGTACTTTTTTTACCATCGACGAGAAAGTAGGCGACAATGAGTACCGCCCTGCAAGCACCATGTCCTACGAGGACTATATGAAATACCAGCAGAAAAAAATGATTAAAAACTACTGGCAAAATAAATCAGGTGATTCTTCAGGACTTCGTGCACGAACAGACCCGAAATCAGGCCCTCTTTCGCTTAAAATACCCGTCAAAGGTCTTGAAGGCCCTTTCGGTAGCGACTTTGTAGACATAAAACCCAACGGACTGGTAACCCTAGACTTTGGGTATAAGCACCAACACACCTATAACCCTCAGGTGCCAAAACGCCAACAAAAACAAGGCAGCTTTGATTTCGACAACCAAATACAACTTAATATAGTAGGTAAAATAGGGGAGAAATTAAAACTATCTGTCAATTGGGATACAAAGGCAACCTTCGAATTTCAAAATAATTTTAAAATAGAATTTACAGGCTACGAGCACGACATACTCCAAAAAATAGAGGTAGGACAGGTAAGTATGCCCATCAACAGCTCCCTAATCCAAGGTGCTCAAAATTTATTTGGTGTTAAAACCAAAATGCAATTCGGGCGTTTGACCATGACCTCTGTAATTGCTACACAAAGAGGAAAGTCAGACCAGGTAACCGCTCAAGG
>JAYSUZ010000140.1:0-24837 GCA_043718845.1 Cytophagales bacterium | reverse complement strand
AATGTAATATCAAAAGATACGATTAAAAGTATTTGCGGGTTTGAGTATATATTATCGTGTCCTGTTTGGTCTAAAACTTTAATTTAATTGGTATTACTATCAGGGTAATTCATTGGATACTGTAAATCAAGTTTATTTTTTTTAATAGACACAATTAATAGGAGATTGTATGTAGTAGAGGCAACTACTTGAGAGTTTCGATATGAAATCTTTTTTCAGCTTATACAAACTTGTTTAATTTTCATAGTAATGGAGTTACTTAATTGACTGTTTAAAATAACTTGAATCCTCTTATTGCCTGGCGGCAAAACAACATAAATGTTATTCAACAGAGCGAAACAATTCGAAAATAATCCCCCAAATATATCATTAGCCCTTATAGGCATTATTCCAATCTTTGTCTATAACAAGATACAAAATCGAGAATGTTAGTCGTAGCTCCGTCTTTTAGAGCGGAATTCGGAAGGGAGACGAGTAGGAGCTAAGCCTTATTTTACCTAGTGAGAACTCTCTGCACGAAAGTCGACGTAAAACCGAAATCAGAGGAAATACAATGACTTTAAAGTGCTTTATAATGCACTTTTTAATGAATTCTTATCTATCTCGCTTTGTGATTCATTAAATAGTGCTTTTTATGGCTCTTTTTATTGTAATTAATTAATAAATCACTATATTTACACCTAAAAGAGCCCTAAAATGCACTTTGCGGAATTGATAAAGACCATAAAAGAACGAAGAGAAGTATTGCAGGTAACGCAAGAAACCTTGGCAGCGCTATCGGGCGTTGGATTAAGGACGCTAAAACAGTTTGAAAGTGGGAAAGGAAATCCTACACTCCTCACGCTACAAAAATTAGTAGATGTGCTGGGCATGGAGGTTTGCCTAAAAATTAAAAATGTATCCGTTCATAAATGAGAAAGGCTAAAATACTCTATAAGGACGAGGATGCGGGCGTGTTGACCCAACACGACGACGGTTCGTTTACATTCCGCTATGCTGATTGGTGGATGACAAATAGCGGCAAGCCAAGTATCAGCTTATCGTTACCTAAAATTGACCAAGAAATTTATTCGAAATTTTTGTTCCCATTTTTTTACAATATGTTACCCGAGGGGTCTAATAAACAAGCAGTGTGCAAGCACAACAGAATCGATCCTGATGATTATTTTGGATTGCTGATGACTAGCGCAAAGTACGACACCATAGGAGCGGTTAGCGTTATTAAAATAGAAGTCTCGTGAGTTTTCCAGCACTAAATTATTGTCCCGGTACATTAGCAGAAGGTTTTACTACCTATAGCAGAACGTGTTTGACTAGGGTATTCCATGGAAAGAAAGTGCACCACGTGTTGCCTTACGATTCACCTGCTTCTAATACGGAAACAGATGAAATGTTTGATAAAAATCGAATACGAATGTCTATATCAGGCGTACAAGAAAAATTTTCTGTAGTGCTTGAAAAGAATAAGTTAAGACTGATCAATGAAGGCGAACGAGGAGCTTATATTTTGAAACCAATTCCCGATGTAGGTAAAAATGGAGGCCAGATGCCCGCCAACGAGCACCTTACGATGCAGCTTGCACGTCAGGTATACGGAATAGAAACAGCTGAAAATGCGCTTATTTTTTTTAGAAATGGAAAGCCTGCCTACATTACCAAACGCTTTGATGTCAATGAAGACTGCACTAAGAGGGCTCAGGATGATTTTGCTTCCTTGGCTGGAAGAACACCGCAAACGCATGGGGAGCATTATAAATATTTAGGAAACTATTTAGAACTATTTCAATTGATGCAGCTTCATTTACCTGCTTATAAATTAGAAGCGCCGAAGCTGTTGAAGCTACTTATATTTAATTATTTGTTTTCAAATGGCGATGCGCACTTGAAAAATTTTTCGTTGCTCGAAACGCCTATGGGTGATTATCGGCTCAGTCCTGCGTATGACCTGCTGAATAGCCGTATCCACATCGAAGACAGAGACTTTGCGTTGGAAGACGGATTATTGCCTAGAAATTTAGCACAAGGGAAAATGAGCCAACAATTTTCCATACTTGCAGCGCATACAGGTGTCGCTGAAAAAATGTTTAAGGATATGATGATGTTGATGGTAGCGCAGTCCAGCAAGGTCGATAACATGGTAGCGGCATCCTTCCTCAACGAAACTACGAAAAGAAATTATATACAGTCTTATCAGGGGCGCTTAAAACAGTTGATGAAGTAACGATGCTATTTTCAAAAGTCAATTGTGATGCCCATTAAATATTTTGCTCCAATAGGATCTGCCCAAGTAACTTGTGTGTAATTTTGGGAAAATAAATTTCGTACGGTGACAAAGAGTGAGGTTTTTGTACCTATTGTATAATCTAATTTTGCATTTATGAGCACATTGTTTTTGACGGATAATTCTTTAGCTAATTTTGCAGTACGAATAGTATAACCCGTAAAAAAGTAAGGATTAATATTGAAATTAAAGTGCTTTAAAAAGCGAATAGAACTTACCAGGCCACCATACCAAGCAGGTGTTCCAAGATGTTTATAGGTTGTATCTTCGCCCAATAAATTTAAACTATTTTTAACAATGGTTTCTTGGTAAGTAGCATAAGCCTTAATTTTCCAACGAGAAGACGGTATATAATCGAGACTTATTGTTGAACCGTATTGCTGCGCTTTAAGTGCTAAATTTTCAAATCTGCTTAATTCATAGGTAGGGTCATTGTCTTCTATTGCAATTAATTTCGAATAATTTTTAGATTGATTTAAAAAGAATTCCGTATCAAAAAATATAGATTTTCCAATTTTGGCTCTAAAGCCAACTTCGTACAAATCCATTTGCATCAATAACAGATTGCGATTCCCTTCTAATGCTACCGTAATAGGGCCATATGAAAATTTCTGATTGTAATAACTATCCAATATAAAAGAACTTCGATTTGCTCGAGAATGAACTAATCGAAATATGATTTTTTTTGAAGGTGTAATCGTTGAAGCAAATTGATAAGAAATATACGTTTTATTAGGGATATTAAATTGTTCACCCCTGATAGCAGAAATAATTCGTATAATTCCTTTTTCATATTCACTACGAACATATAAAGCAAATGAACGAATTTGTCGGCGGCCATTGATCAATGAATATTTTGTTCCCTTTTGATTTATTATCTTTTGATCATTGTATTCTGACAAACGAAAACTGGCGCCAGGCCTTACAACCAAATTTTTTCGAAGAAAAGCGTATTCTACCTGAGCATCAATATTATTATAATTATACTCCCACCCTGAAAGCCCAACAGCATTTTGATGACCTACATTATAAGAAAATTGTGAATATAAATTATGGATGTTAAGATTACACTGTATATAACGCGAATCTGAATAATTAGTAGTAAAGGGAGTAGTCTGATTGTCTACATATATTTTTTGACTTTTTGATTCGTGAAGTCCAGCAATTGTATGAAACGAAATTTTCGAAGTCGGGGAATACGAAAAATAAAAATTGGCAGCACTTCGGTTTAATCCTAACGTTGAATCTGGATAACGATCAGAGGCTTTACTTGATAAAAATTTAATTGAATCTCGTTGAATATAGTCGTCTTTTCTATAAGCATAATAGTTCGTAAAATCTCGGTCTTCGCGATGGTGATTTAATGAAATGCCTATTGAAGCTTTTTTGATCTTTTGATCTACTTTCAAACTTCCGATAAAACTGTTGTTATTTCCAAAATGAACGACCCCTTTGATAGTACTAACGGCGGGGACTACGTCATCTCTGGTTATAATATTAATTACCCCTTGGACGGCGTTTGCTCCATATAAAGCAGACGATGCACCTCTTACAATTTCAATTTTAATAATGTCCGCTAAGGCTACGGGTAAGGTTTCCCAAAAAGTCCCTCCTTGAAAATAATCATATACGGGTCGGTTATTTATCATTACAAGAATAATTGTATTAGCAGAAAAAGTGGGGTCATCACCCGAAAAAGGAACATTGTCCAAACCTCTAATATAAACTTCATAATTGCCATTACTTTGTTCTTTCACTAAAAGCCCTGGAGACAGTCTTAATGCTTCAGGTATTGATGTACAGCCGGCCTTAATAATTTCATCGCTAGTAATAACAGTTGCAGACAAGGGTGAATTTATTATTTTTTCCGTTTTTTTTGACGCCAATACTATTGGTTGATTTAGAATATCATCAATTGAAATTTTAAAAATTTGCACCTCAGTATTTTTAGGCAACGTATCGTTTACGCCATTTACAAAGGACTGTCCAAAACAAGCTTCCAAAATAAAGAATCCCAAAAAGCTCAAGAATAAAACTTTACAGTTCATAGAGGTTAGGTAATATATTGATTTATAATACACTTTTTGATGAATTTCTATCGGCTTTTACTAAGCATGCGAAATACTCAACTTTTTAAAAAGGGTATACGTTGTATAGGGTTTTTCTTGTTTTACTTCTATCGAATCCATTATTCTGCGTACGAGCATGAGTCCTATGCCGCCTTTACGCTTTTCTTTGATTAGAGAAGAGATATTAGGGTCTGCTTGTATAGTGTTGTCGTAAAAATCTCCTGTGTCTCTAATGTTAAATTCAAGCCCTTCTGACCTGTCGGAGATGGCCACTTCGAGTTGATTGTTTTTGTCTGATTTATTGGAGTGGATTATTCGGTTGGCGCATATTTCGTCAACCGCCAACACAATCATGTTTATTTCGTTTTCAGGAACCTGTAGTTTGGAGAGTATAGAATTCACAAACATCCTTACATCCTTAAGATTTTCTGTGGTACACGCTATGTTTATTCTTTCCATCATTTTCAGCCGTTCATCAACACTATCGCTTCTTCCTTATTTGCTACTATTTTTATCAGGCTATCAAGTCCTAATATTGTAAATACGTTTTTTACTTTTCCACTTACTTCATAAAGTACCATTGAGATGTTTTCATTTTCAAAATCCTGAAGGTAAGACATAAATACACCCAACCCTGCAGAAGATATATAATTCAAACGACTGCAATCCACGAATAGTTTAGTTTCTTTTTTGGAGAGCGCTTCCGCTAGTGCGTTATCTAAGGTTATACTTGAACTCGCATCGAGTTCGCCGTCTATTAAAAGGATACAGAATTCATTTTCTTTTAAAGTGGTGATGTTCATTTTTTATGTCTATTTAACGTAAAATGTGGATAATAGTTGTTTGATTATTTAAACAAATTTTAGGATAATAATGCTATAGTCGTCGTTTAGGTCTCTTTTGCCTGTAAAGTCGTATAAATTATTCAATACAGCTTCGGAGAGTTGTTTGGGTGCTAAGTCGATATGCTGAGCGAGCATTGCTTGAAGGTTTTCAAAACCATATTCCTCCCCTTGTTCGTTTGCGGCTTCTAGTATTCCATCGGTATAAAGAATCAGTAGGTCATTTTTTTCATATGCATAACTTTTCTGTTCGATATGATTTTTAAAACTATCGTTGCGTACGATACCAAGTCCAAGGCCTTTTTGTTCCAGTAAATTAAATGTTTTATTTTTTTCTGAATAATGTAGCGATAAACAATGTCCTGCACGTGCGTATTCAAATTTATTATTTTCACTATCAATAATAAAAAGGCTTAAGGTAATAAACGATTTTTTTTCCAAACAAGCGCTCACCGCTTTATTGGCATAAGCCATAAACTCACCGGCAGGAAGATTCAGTTGAATAAGACTTTGAAATATGCCTTTCATTTGAGCCATGTTAAACGCCGCGGTAGTACCATTGCCCGAAACATCGCCAATGGTAAGGGCAATCTTTTTGCCTTCAGGATAGGTATAAATGTCGTAATAATCGCCGCCTACATCATCGGCGGCTTTAGAGAAGGCATGGATTTGTAAATGGTCGTTGAGTACCATATTGGTTGGGAGAAGCCTTTTTTGTACTTCTTTGGCAATTTTCACTTCTTCACGGTAGCTCTGGTTTTGCAGGGCATCCGAAACTAATCGGTAATTTTTTATAGCAAGACTTGCTTGACTTACAAAGGCGTGCAATACATCGGTGGCCGTTTTGTCGAATCCATAGTTTTTATTTTTTATCAAAACCAGCGTTCCGAGAAATTCATTGTTGGAAGTCAATGGCAATAGTATGGCAGACTTGTAGGGTAAGTTCAATATTCGTTCGTTGTGCGATAGGTTTTTGAAGGTCTTGATATGGTAAAGTTCTTTTTTTGTATTGATGTGGTTTTTTCGAAGTACTTTTTTAAGTTCGAAGACATCAATTTTGTCAATATTATGGTGCATAAAGGCTTTGAAATTTCCTTTTTCGTCCATCATTTCTAGCCATCCCGAATTGGCTTCTATTGCATTGATGCCACTTTGGAGCAGCAAATCGTAAATGTGTTCTTCTGTTTCCCCTTTCTGAATAGATTGATTTAGTTTTTGGAAAACTTTTACTTCTTCTATTTTTCGTTCAAAGACAGAAGAAGTAGGAAGGTGAAACAGTAAAACTAATAAAGAAACGAGTGCATAAAAGGTAATAAAAGTCAGCATACCTAGTATAAAGATGTTGTCCCAAAGGTCGATGCTTAATTCGTTGGTGAGCTGGTGTTCGTATATTTGTTGGAAGTAGATTACACTAATGAGTAATGTAAAAGCCATTAGCACGATACTTCGTATTTTCTTTTTATAATTAAGTAGAGCGATCCATTTTAAGTTTAGAGACAGCGCAATAGCAAGTATTATAAATGGGCTTGCAATAAGGTAAAAATAAACCTTTTGTAATTCTAGACTACAATCGTTATCGTTTAGGAGGCATTCTATATAGTTGTATACATTTATGGGATTTACGTCGAATAAAAAGAAACTTGACAAAATGGAAATAAGAATGAAATATTCTAAAATGTGCCAAGTAATAGTTGTTCGATTTGTTTTATGGTATAAGATAAATTTTTTCCAAACATAAAATGTACTGGAGATAAAAACGGTAACTAATCCTAGGTTTATATGAAAAAATATAGTGTATAGGAATAAGCTTTCAAACAGTTCAATGGAGATAAAAAACTTTATAAACAGGGAACTTAAAATAGAGCTAACCCCTGTTATGAATACATTCCATAAAAAATCATCTTGGCTTTCGAGTTTCTTTCTCCCTATTTCTATTTTAAAGAAAAGCATTGTAAACAAGATAAAAAGGCAGAGCAGATAGTTGGATAAAAAATCTGCTAGTGCCGGATTTATGATTGAGTTTTCAGAGAAATAGAACGATAAATTCGAGCATAGAAGCAATACCCAGAAGAGGGAGGCTAAAGTCAAGTATAATTTCCTGAAAGAAGTTATCGACATTGATAGAGTATCTTTTAAATGAAGTAAAGATTAGTTTATCTGCTGTAATTAGGCGCTTCACTTGTAATTTGAACATCATGGGGATGAGATTCTTTTGCCCCTGCAGATGTAATTTTTACAAATTTCGATTCTTTCATTGTTTCGATGGAGGCGGCGCCGCAATAGCCCATGCCTGCTTTTAGACCACCTATCAACTGATAGATTACTTCGTTTGCCATTCCTTTATAAGGCACACGGCCTACGATGCCTTCGGGTACTAATTTTTTAATATCGTCTTCGGCATCTTGAAAGTAGCGATCTTTAGAGCCATCTTCCATTGCTTCCAAAGAGCCCATTCCTCTATACGATTTGAATTTTCGGCCTTCGAAAATATTCATTTCTCCAGGCGCTTCTTCTGTTCCTGCGAGCAAAGAGCCGATCATGATTGTATTTGCGCCACCGGCTATTGCTTTCGCAATATCTCCCGAGAATCGAATGCCTCCATCTGCAATAATTGGAACGCCCGATTTTTTTAAGGCTTTGGAAGATTCATAAACGGCAGAAAGCTGTGGCATTCCTACACCCGCTATAATACGAGTAGTACAGATACTTCCAGGGCCTATGCCTACTTTTACGGCATCGGCACCCGCTTCTACAAGTGCAAGTGCACCTTCTCCAGTAGCTACGTTTCCTGCTATAAGATCAATGTCTTTGAATTTTTGTTTAAGACGTTTCACCGCATCAATTACCCCTTTACTATGGCCGTGTGCGGTATCAATACTAATAATATCAACCCCGGCGTTAATAAGCGCCTCTACTCGCTCAAATAAATCAGGCGTTACGCCTACGGCAGCGCCTACGCGCAATCTTCCAAATTCGTCTTTACAAGCCATTGGCCTGTCTTTTTTCTTGATGATATCCCTGTAGGTAATTAGGCCTTTCAGTTTCCGATCTTTATCAACGATAGGTAATTTTTCAATTTTATATTCTTGAAGGATATCCTCTGCTTTTGTCAGGTCTATACCTTCTAGTGCCGTGATGAGATTTTCCTTAGTCATAATCTCTGTCACTTTTTTATTTTTATCTTTTTGAAAGCGCAGGTCTCTGTTGGTGATTATTCCTACGAGAATGCCGGATGAATTGACAACGGGAATACCTCCGATTTTGAACTCCGCCATCATATTGAGTGCATCTCCAAGTGTTGCGTCTTCGTTTAAGGTTACGGGTTCAAGGATCATTCCGCTTTCGGAGCGTTTCACTTTTTTAACCTGTACCGCTTGTTCGGCAATACTCATGTTTTTATGAATAAATCCTAGTCCACCTTCGTGCGCCATTGCTATCGCCATTCTGTATTCCGTTACGGTATCCATAGCGGCCGATACTAAGGGGATATTCAAACGTATATTTCTAGAAAGATGCGTACTTGTATCGGTTTCACGAGGAAGTACTTGAGAATATGCAGGAAGGAGTAAAACGTCATCGTAAGTGAGCGCTTCAAACAAAAATTTTGAGGAATCTAAAGTCATTGCAAATAATATTAATGTTACTTATTTGCAGGATAAAAGTAGTCTTTTTTTAGCACAAATCAAATTTTGTGTGTCAACAAAACGGCTAAATCTTATTTTTTAGTAGATTATTGAATTTTCAAATCGTCAAATTGTCGGATTATCAAATCAAATATGTATTTTCGCCTTAGCATGTTGTCCAAAAAAGCCAAATACGCCTTAAAAGCACTCGTTTACCTCGCCAAAAAGAAAGAAAGTGAGCTTGTATTGATTTCTGAAATATCAGAACAAGAACGGATTCCGAAAAAATTTCTGGAGCAAATTTTATTGGAGATGAAAAAACATTTCATCCTTCATAGCAAGCGCGGCAAGGAGGGAGGATATTATCTAAGCAAAAGTCCTGACGAAATTTTTATAGGTACAATTATCCGGATTATAGACGGCCCCTTGGCTCCGATTCCGTGTGTAAGTCGTTTGGGCTATCAAAAATGCGAGGAATGTATAGACGAAGCTACTTGCGAGATACGAAAATTAATGAAGCAAGTACGGGATTCGACCTGCGATATCCTTGATAATACGACGTTAGCTCAGTTGTTGAAGATGAAGGGTGAGGTTATTTTATAACTATTTGTATAAAAAAGAGTCTATTGTCAAGTTTTTTATACAAACGATAGTAAATATTGTTTTTTTAGAATACAAGTTAGTACCTTGTCTATCGAATTGATAGACAAAATGAAAGTGGTATGATAAAATTAGGTACTGATTTAAACAGAATACGGACAAGCCTTGAGGTAGGAGGTGTTAAATTTTCTAAAAGCGTAGTTTATGCGGTAGTCGTAGGCTTATTTTTTGCACAAAATGTTGACGTATTCGCTCAAAAAACAGTAACTACTCAATACCAAAACTGGACACAGTATTTTCTTAGTGTTCGTTTAAAAGAACATTGGTCTATCAATACTGATGTATTATACCGATGGAAAGACCTTGATGGACAAAAATTGCAAACAGGAATAAGGGGAAGCCTTACGTATCACTTTAAACAACCCATAACAGTAGCATGTGGGTATGTATACTTCGTCCATTTTCCATTGGATAAAGATGTAACGGTCACAAAGCGCGAGCATAGGCCGTGGCAACAACTTATAATTACGAATAAAATGGGTAGGACTCAGGTGCAACATAGGTATCGATTAGAGCAGCGTTTTATCGAAAAAGCGACAAGCACAGCGCTTACGGGCGGGTATAGTTTCAATTTTCGCATGCGTTATCAGTTAAATCTACAATGCCCAATCAATAAAAAGGAAATCACAAAAGGAACGTTATACGCTATTGCATATAACGAACTATTTATAAACTTCGGTAAAGAAATTGTTTATAATTATTTTGACCAAAATCGAATAGGTTTGGGGCTTGGGTATCAACTTACCAAGTCGTTTGCTGCAACAGTAAGCTATCAATATATATGGCAGCAAACTTCAAAAGGCAACGCCTACAGGGAGGCGAATTGCCTTCGTCTATCGTTTGTTCATACGCTGGATTTGAGAAAGAAGGAAGAGTATTAAATACAATCCTTCCACATTGGTTCGAATCCAACCGGAGACCTCCTTTATTTTAGCGAAAGAAAATACTTTTAGAGAAGCATCATGGTGTACTTGCGTTTTGAAAATCTTCGCAAAAGTGTATTTAGGATACGGTTGACCAAGTTTTCGAGGCAGGGTTTGATCATTGGCGTAAAATAGCATTTTTATAGTATAAAATATTGATAATTAGTATGTTGATTTTTAAATATAACTTGACCGTACGTAAAATATCAAAAAATACTAAAAAGCACAGTCTAATTTAAAATGTTTACGTATAGAAAGCATAGCTGTGCATTTGGGGCTCGGTAGCGCTTTTTAAAGAGACAATAGAAAGTTGCGATTTAGAAAGAAAATGTACTTGTATTCATTTAAATATTCAAATCAGGCTCTTTTTATAGTGTGTTCTAAGCGTAAAAAAAGTATTGGAAGGTACTGTTGAAATAAGGATCTAAATTAAATAATTAATATAAAAAATATCTTTTGTTATAAAATTATAGTAGTTTTTGAATATAGATACCAAGAAATAGCTGTAACTAATTGACATTATGAATAAACTATATCTGTTTTTCGTTTTACTTGCTGGGATTAATACACTGTTGTGCCGCTCAATAATAGCCGCAGACGACTATTATGTATATTCAGACAAATTTGACAACGGTTCACCATCCGGTATTATGGGTGCTACAAATGGAAACAGCTTACTCATAGACGGCAACTGCCAAGAAAGCCCTTATAAAGGGACGTCTTGTTTGAAAATATCGGCAAGTGGTACAGAAGATTGGAGTGGAGTATATGTCCAAACAGGAGGTACTTGGAGCAAATTTATCGATTCGTTGATTCCATTGGCCGATTTGACTGGTAAAAAGTATTTTGTTTTTACTATTCGTTCCGACAAAGATAGAGTACTTGCCAAAATCGGAATGGGAGAGGGCAAAGAAGCTACAAAATCGGAAGCAGGTATTGCACTTACTACAAAATGGCAACGTTATGTTTTTGAATTACCTTCCACCGGACTTAGTCGAGTAAACGGATTGCTTATGGTTGTTTTTGAAGGCGCAGGTTTGGTTTATTTGGATGAAATTTTTTATGCAGGAAGCGAATTTCAGTTAGCGAGTACCGATATCATCTACAAAGAGCGTGCAGAGCCTATAGACCCCACTTCATTTTATGTATTTAGCGATAAGTTTGACAATGGTGTTCCGATGGGCTACTCAGGGGAGTTTAATGGAAAAAGTTTGAAACTTGATGACAATTGTCGTGCAAATCCCTACATGGGACCCAAATGCATAAAAATTGTTACAGACAATTCAGAAGGATGGAGAGGGCTGTACACGTTTATATCTGGTAAATGGACAGCAGAGATGGGCGAAAAAGATAAAACCGTAGATTTAAGTGCATATGATAAATTAGAATTTTATGCCCGTTCGGATTCCAAGAGTTCAGATCCCTATATCATCAAAGAAATAGGTGTTGGCAATGGAGGAGGTAATGAAGAGAGGAGAAGTGAAACGATTATGGAAATAGGGTCTACTTGGAAAAAATACACCGTTAATCTTAAAGGAATGGATTTGAAAAAAATCAATACGTTACTCTTCTTTTGGTTGCCAGTAGGGACATTGTATTTGGATGAAATTAGATATATAAAAAAGAAAGTTAAATAACTATGAAAATCAATTATTGGTCGGCACTCCTATTAGTGCTATTGTTCTCTGCTTGCTCTACGGTATATCTTGTAAAACAAGACGATTTATACAAATCTGCGGTAGAAGAGTACGAAGAAGATCCGATTAAACCAGGGGATACTGGTTATAATGCGGCAAAAGAAAGGGCAGATTGGAATTTGGTATGGGAAGAGGAGTTCTTGGGAGAGCAAATTGACACTACTAAATGGAATTATGAAGTAAACGGAGACGGAGGCGGTAACAATGAGCTTCAATATTATATCAAATCTCCAACAACGTCTTTTCTTAAAAATGGCAAGCTGGTTATAAAAGGAATTAAGACCAACTATAAAGGCAAGTCGTTTACGTCTGCTCGGTTAAATACAAAAAACAAAATGGACTGGAAGTACGGTCGTTTTGATATACGTGCTAAAACACCCGTTCAGCAAGGGATTTGGCCTGCTATATGGATGTTGCCTACGGACTATGTATACGGTGGCTGGCCAAAAAGTGGAGAGATTGACATCATGGAGTCTATTGGACATCAGCCTACTACCTTATACGGTACACTGCACTACGGACCAGAATGGCCAAACAATAAAAATATAGGCGGTACGATCAAACTTGCAAAAGGAACGTTTGAGGATGAATACCATGTATTTTCTTGTGAGTGGGAAGAAAATGTAATTCGGTTTTATTTAGACGATTCCCTTTTTGCTACCCGTACACCTGCAGATTTGTCTCCACATCCTTGGCCCTTTGACCAAAAGTTTCACATGATTCTCAACTTGGCTATAGGAGGAAATTGGCCTGGGAATCCTGATGAAACTACGACATTCCCAAAATATATGTTTGTGGACTATGTGCGAGTATATCAAAGAAAACAATAATTGAAACTACTGAAAATTTATAAAACTCATTATGTTGAAATATTATAATAAGAATAAAATTTATATTCTGGGGCTGTTGCTGGCCTCACTGCTGCTGTTGAAAGGCGCTGTATTTGCTCAGGCTCCCAAAGACTCGTCTGACAAGTCGAATAATAAAACGTCCACCATTGTTAGGCCAGGTCCTAGCAGTGGGAAGGGAAAAGAGCTCTTAGATTTAGACGGTGTTTTTACAAAAAAAATGGCGGGTATAACTATAGGCGGCTATTTTAGGGGCTATGGTTATGGTCGGTCTATGAACCATGCTTACGATGGGCTGGGGGTAAATAAAGTATATACCATAGGAGACGGTTATTACAATCCTTTGTTGTTTATGTACGTAGGAGGAAATCCTACTCTGAATACAAGCTTTGGCGTAGAGCTTGCCGTAGGTAATCCATGGGAAGCGTACAATGGTCCAGGCAATGTAGACCGTACGCTTAATATATACAATACCATGGTGATGCGAGGGAATGCAAATACCAAAAAAGGCAAGTTCGGTCTTGTAGTAGGTGGTATTGAATGGAAGCGGTTGACTCCTTTTACATTTGGTCAGAATATCAGTTTCCAACGGTATAGTGTTTGGGAAAGAAAACCATGGGATCCTGGAGGAAATTTAAGTACGCGTTATTCGAGTTATTATTATAATGGATCCATAAATCAGGACACTCGATTTGGAACGAATGCGTTCAAAGGTTTTATGATTAACGGCTATGATTTGCCAAAAAATTTCAGCTTTGATTTATTTGTTGGTAAAACAGCAAATAATGGTGGATATGATAGAGAAGCGATCGTTAGACCCAAATCTAATATCGGAGCGAAGGTTCATAAAAAACTTAAAAATGACAACTCTATTAGTTTAAATACATTCAATTCATATACAAGAACAGATAGTATAAATGGTAAAGTAGATGTGCATTGGAGCATTGTTACTACAGAGTTCAATTTTAACTACAAAGGATTTAATCTGAATGGAGAAGTAGGAGCTGGTAATTATGCAAGTCCTAATTATAAAAAGAGTTGGAGCGAAGGCGTTATTGTTAATTTAGTAACACCTAAAAAATATACCTTTATCCCACTTTCTTTTCGTTATTTTCAAATTGGCGAAAGCTTTACGAGTAATGTGGCAATGTTTTCTAACACTTCTATTAGAGAAGTATACGACAATAATGCTACAGCAAGTACAAGCGCCGATGCCGCTCCTATAACCCAGCCACCATTTGGAGGTAATATAGGAGGTGTTGGTAGTTTGGCAAATAACAGACGAGGAGGAGCGCTTAATACAGAGTTTAAAATTTGGAAACTGAAATTTAATACCGGTATTCAGATGGAAACTGAAATGAAGACTATCGCAAACAACGGAAATTCTATTACCTACGGTCATAATATTAACGGTCTTGCTTGGTCTAGGCTTCCTCTTTATTTCCCTCTTCCAGGACCAATGGGACCTAATCAACGAGTAAATCAATTTTATGAAGGAGCCGCAGAGGTTGTGCTCGTTAGCGATACGTCTACATCAGGCGATGCTTTATATAGAAGAAATTACAACTCTTTTGATTTCCAAATAAAATTCAAGACAAAGTTATTTAACAAAGACTTTTACATTTATAACTTAAACTCTTTTGCCTCTGCTCAATCTAGTTTCTCTCCTGTGCCTGTATTTTCGGACAAGGCATATATTAGAACCCAGTACCATGAAGCAGAAGCCTATTATCAGTTGAGTAGGAGTTTTTTAATGTCTGTATACACAGGACTGGAGTTGGTGAAAGGTAATGACAAAACCGATTTAAGTACTGTGGCTAATGGTGTAGATGGCGTAGCAGGACTTTCTAGAAATCAAATTGGGAAATCAGTAGGGCTTGGACTAGACATATTGATCAGCAATTCGACAAACATTTATTTTAGACAACGGTGGTTCTCTTTTGATGACAGTAGCTTTAATAAAGAACAATTCAAAGGCCAAGAATCTACAATCGAATTAAAAATATTCTTTTAGTAGAGAGATAAAAAAAGAAACAAAACAGAACGAGTTATAAATTATAAAATCAATTCAAAATGAAAAAAATAGTATCAGTTCTCACGATTTGTTTAACCCTTCTTGCTTCTGCAGGAGCGTTATTTGCTCAGGGTGATAAAGTTCAATTTGGAGCGTATGGCCGAGCCTTACAGCAAACCAACCGACTAGGCGAAAGCGACACACTTCATGCCGACAATTTAAGCGAAGGCAGTGTACTTGTCGATTTAGGAATACATGTTTATCCAGACAAAAATACTCAGGTGTCTACCATTATCAGGCTAAAAAGTAATCTTGGTGGATTTTACGGAGCAGGAAATACCGTCGGCATACGTCAAATTTATGTAAGGGGTGTTTTGGGTAATTTTTTGAACTATCAAGTAGGGGATATGTTTCTAAAGATGACGCCTTATACAATGTTCAACTCTAATGCAGAGCTTGCTGTAAACGAAGCTTCGGTATTCAAGGATTTAAGAAATGATTATGCCTACTATGAAAATTTAAATAAGGGCAATAGTTGGTGGCAACAAGGTGCGCATACTAATTTCGCAATAGGCGTTAAAAGCAAAGCACTGCAAACGGTAAAAGTAGACGGATTCTTCCTTAGAAATAGAATGGCTACAGGTGCACAGGCTACAAGATTCCATGCAGGTGGAAGATTGATGTTGGTGCAGAGTGCACGCTTTAACCTCGGAGCGAATTATATAAACCTATACGATGTAGGTGCAAGTGTAGGCTCTGAACTGTCTGTTAGAAATCCGGTGAACACGTATGAATCTGAATTTGTAGCAATAGACAATGATAAACTTGGCTTGAATGTGAATGCAGAACTTGGGTTTTCTCAATTGAATTTTGTAAACGACACGTTAGCTCCTAAGAAAGTAAATGGAGATTTCTTCGATGTAGGTATAACGGCAAAATTAAAACCTTCTCATTTGAAATTTAAACTGAGCTACAGCTATACTTCTGCAAGATTTTATAGCTCTGCGGCACAAACAAAACGGATAGATTATTCTAAAACGCCGTATCAATTTCCTATCTACGGAAACGATCCATTTAGTCCTGTAAATAGGAATATTGGGGCTTACGATATTGTAAGGGATGCTAGTATTTACAATCAAAAAATTACGCCACTTCTTATGGCTTACAATCCTGCTTATGGCAACGCTACTCCTTATGGCAACGCCACTCCAAACAGAACAGGGATTAACGCAGAAGCAAATTACAAAGACTCTTTAGAAAAAATAAACATCGATTTATCGGGCGCGTACCTTACCGAAGTAGTAGGAACGGATGCAGGAGTGAACAGCAAACGAAATTTTATAGTAGCGACAATTTCTGCCGATGTGTATGTAAATAAATTCCTAAATTTCAGCAAAAAGATACTTGTACACGGTGGTGCCAAAATGGAGCAAACAAACCGTGCGGGAGATTCTACGTTGAATATCAATTTGGCTACGCAGATTTATGATGCAGGTGTAGAAATCGAAGTATTGAAAAAATTGGATTTAATGTTTGGTGCAAAAGCCGTTAATTCTAAAGGATCTGAAAATGTAGCGATGAGAGATCAATACAATGAAATTAAAAACTATGACCTTGTAAATTATAGAGATATTAATTTCCAACAATTGATGTTAGGCTATGGTATCAAATACCGATTCTCGAAAGCGTCTTATCTGACTACGCAGTACCATACATTTGCGATCAACGACGCCGCAAATGCTTCAAAAACAATAAAATTCAATCAGTTTTATATATTGTTTAATATGAATTTCTAGGTGAAGCGCTTAACTTAACAGACGTATGAAAAAATATAATATAGTTATAATTTTAGTAGGGTTAGCGTTCCTTTTCTCTTGTGCTAAAAAGGAAAAAGTTGCTCCTGATCTCAATGATATATCCGGACCAATAGTTCTTGGGGATGCATTTTCGGTAAGTAAATCAACACCGAGTTTCAAAAACAACGAGTTGGTTTATTTTGCTGGAACTTTTGTAGACGAAGCCTATTGGGTACTCACCATAAAAGGAAAGACCTCTGGAGCCACCAAAACATTTGAGGGTACTGG
This sequence comes from Cytophagales bacterium, assembly GCA_043718845.1. Classification (GTDB taxonomy): domain Bacteria; phylum Bacteroidota; class Bacteroidia; order Cytophagales; family Cytophagaceae; genus JANYCO01. The sequence continues at coordinate 7,796 of JAYSUZ010000140.1, read as the reverse complement.
AACTTCCATCAAAAATGCAACTTGGGATGGAACAGCCGATGACTTACCCTCTTTCCGTGTGGAAGCGGTAACGGCTACATTAAGTTTTCCGAAAGCAAGTAGCGTAACGTCCGCGTTACCACTTACCTTAGCAATGTCTATCCTTGGCGCAAAAAATTTGAATTATGGACACGTACTTGTTACAGATTTCAAAACAGGGAAATATGCCGGAGCGGGTGCTAGTTCAGATTTATTTTGGCCTTCAGACTGGCCAGCTACCGCTTCTCTCGACAATATTCCTTTCATAAATCCTGATGGTAATCAGTATTGTACTATGGGCCCTGCCGCTCCTTGGCAGCCTAATCTTGACTTTGTGGGTCACATATCCCCGTACGTAGATTTTCTTACCATCTCTGCAAAATCGTTAGGCTACCCTACTTATTTTCCATTGATTGCGGATTATTCTAAAATATATTTCAATATGATGGTTTACAATTCGGTACTTCCTACAAATACATGGTTGAATGTAACGATATTTGAAGAAGACCCAGCCATTACTGGTGTTATCAATGCCAAAACGATTACGATAAAGCCTACCTGGAATACAGGATGGAAACAACTCACTTTCGATTATGATGTCTTCAAATTGAGCGACAGTACTAAAGTGATTAGAAATCCTCAGAAAATAAGGATGGTTCAATTGGTATTACTTTCCAGTGCACCTCAAGCGGTGTTGGATGCTGGTAAAACGCAGGTTTCAGCCTCGTTTGACCACCTTATATTTACGCATTATAAGCCTTACCAGCCATAGTTGCTGTAATAGGTAATTAAAAAAGGCTTGAGTATCTACTCAAACCTTTTTTAATTACCTTAAATTTATATTTTTCACTTATATTTCATTGCTTAGATTCAAGTAGTAAATGCAATTTTTAGGGTTTCAATAATAGATTGGTGTTTATCCCATAAATCAGTTGAATACGTAACCTTCAGAATTTGAAGCAAAAGTGGCTAAGGAGCGATAGAGACTTACGGGGTTAGTTTATAGTTCTTTTATTCAAAAAAGAAATACAAACTAACGGTATGAGTGGTAAGTTTAGAAAGACTTTGGCTGTATATATTTGGATCGTTAATTAGTAAACTAGAAAGCCCATGAGAGAATCGCAACTCTGGGGCAAATTTAAAGAATTGAAAGTACAAGTCAATTCCAAATCCATATTCAATATTCAAGTCAAAATTAGTAGTTCGCAATTCACTTTTTTTCTTTTCATTCTTTTTGGCACCAGCCTCTATACAAGGCTTTAGTCCTCCTACCATATACAAACGATGGTTTCGCCTCCGTTGTGATTTGTATTTTAAGAGCATAGGCGTTTCTATAAATACCGATTCTGCAGATTGGTTGGACTTGTAACCTTGGTCGAAATTGTATTGTACAGCTCTCGTATAGAAGGCTACACCAGGCAACAATCGGAAGTCTAAAAATCTGTTTATTCTCATATTCATAACAAATCCTAGATTGAAACCTCCTTGAGGCTTTGATCGGATGGAAGTGAGTGAATCGCTAAAAAAAGCGTCGGAATGTACGGTTCTGAACCTTGTACTATTGAGTCCTAAGGTGAAGCCATAATGCAGAAGCCGTTCGTCGTAATGGGGAATATTAGAATCCCATTCAAATTTTTCGGGAGCATGTACGGGCAACTGTTGAGCTTCGGCGGTGCCGATTACCAGCAAGATAAAAGGAAGAAAGAGGATACTTATTTTTTTCCTGTGTAAATGGAACTTACTCCAAACGTGAGCGGTTTGCATGTTGTATTTTTAAATCCTGTTTTGTCTAAAATAGAGGTGAATGCGTTGCCGAAAGGAAATGCATTCACGGAGTCGGGTAAATACGTGTAGGCAGCAGTATCTTTAGAAATCATTTTGCCAACGGAAGGTAAAATGAATTTGAAATAGAAATTATAAATATGTTTGAAGAAGTATCCAGATGGTTTTGAAAATTCTAAAACAATCAATATCCCTCCAGGCTTAAGTACTCTTAATATTTCAGATAATCCTTTTTCTAAATTTTCAAAGTTGCGTACACCAAATGAAACGATGACCGCATCAAATTTATTGTCTTCAAAGGCAAGGTTTTCGGAATCGCCGCTGAGTAATTCAATTTTATCATTTAGTCTTAAATTGGCAATTTTCACCCGGCCTACTTCAAGCATACGTTCGGAGATGTCCACGCCGGTTATTTTTTTTGCTCCAGATTTTAACGCAGCTATTGCAAAATCTGCCGTTCCAGTCGCTACATCTAAGATATAGTGAGGGTTTTCTTTCTTTAGTATTTTTACAGCCTCTTTTCTCCAGTGTATATCGATACCTAGACTTAATACTCTATTAAGGAAGTCGTAGCGATGGGAAATGTTGTTGAACATTCGGGCTACTTGTTCTTTTTTGCTTTCTTCTAATTCTTTATATGGGATTACCGTCATGTTATACGCTCCTTGATAAGAGTACAAAGGTAATAAAAAACGGGCTAAACATTTCTGCTAAGCCCGTTTATGTTGTGTTATTTTTAACTATTCTTAATCGCTTATTTTTTTAAAGCGAAGTAAAACGTTATTTAGAAAGAATTTTAACTTCTGTTCTTCTGTTTAATTGTCTATTTGTCTCACTATCATTTGCTGCATAAGGCATTGACTTGCCATACCCTTTATAGCTCAATCGGTCTGCCGCAATACCTTGACTTACTAGATACTCTACCGCAGCCTTAGCTCTATCTTCAGAAAGTGTTAAATTATAGGCCTCATCGCCAATATCATCGGTGTGGCCAGAAAGCTCTATTTTCATAGAAGGAAAGTCGGATAAAATATTTTTCAACGTATCCAATTCTGTTTTGCCTTCAGGTTTCAATTCTGATTTAGCGGTAACAAAATACACATTACGAAGTACAAAAGAACTTCCTACGGTATAGATCGGAATGATTTTTGGATCGAAATTCATTACAAGTGGTGATTTCAACTTTATGTCTAAGTCTACACTTCTGTTATTCATGTTGTTGCTCGTTGCTTTTGCTGCTTTCATAGTGTTTATTCTAGAAGGCTCTATTCCTTTTTCGGACAGGTAGTTCGTTACCGCCTCTGCCCTTCCTTTAGCGATTTTGACGTTCGATTTGTCGTATCCTTTTAAATTCAACTCTGCGTCTGGATTTTTCTTTAGAATTTCGGCTGCTATATCCAATTCATGTTTTGTTTCATCGCTAAGGGTCGTTTTATTTTCGGCAAAATAGGCACTTCTAAATACGTAGCGGTGTGCTATAGGCCCTTTTTTCTTCGTTGTATCAACCTTTTGAATATAAGGAAGTGCGATATTTTTCGTAAATACTCTATTTACATCACATTCGGGAATATCAAAAAGTTCTGTTTTCAGCGTGTCGCCTCCTTTTATAACTGCAATTTTGTAGGTATTATAAGACATTACCGCAACTTTGTAGTTTCCTCCGTCTTTGGATACATCACTTGCCGCATTCGAAGAAAATTCTTTCTTTTGAGACGTAAACGAAACGGTTACATCGTCAATTCTAGTTCCTGTTACATCTTCTGTAACTACTCCATTGCAAATAATACTGGAGATAGGGATGATTTCATAAATATCTTTTTCTCCGGCACCTTTACTTCTATAAGAAGCTAAATAACCTCTTAATCCATTTGAAGACATATAATAGTAAACATCATCGTCGGGAGTATTGATAGGGTATCCTAAATTTTCAGGGTCAGACCATACGCCGTTTCCATCTATGGTAGATTTAAAAATGTCAAATCCACCCATATTTTTTTGACCTCTAGAGCTAAAGTACATTGTTTTTCCGTCGGGGGAAATGAAAGGAGCGTCTTCGTCAAATTTTGTATTTATAGAGCCTTTCAATTCTTGTATTTTACTCCAATTTCCATCACCACCTTTGGTAATGTAATAAATATCTAAATCGTCGTTCTTTTTGTAACGGTTCGTAGAAAAGTATGCCGTATTACCATCAGCGGTCACAAAAGCGGAAGACTCAAATTTTTTCGTATTTATATTTGCGAAGGGCTTAGGTTCTGTCCATTTGTCGCCCTCTTTTTCACAATAATAAATATCACCCCCTTTATGGAATTTATAAAGAATCATTTTAGTGTCGTTGTCGTAAAGTTGGCAAGAGGCGTCATGCCCTGTAGAATTGAGGTGGATGCTTTCTGGTTTACTCCAGTTTAGGCTGTCTATTTTCCTTGATACAAGGATATCTTCAAAGGGTTCTCCATCTAGTTCTTCTTTTTCGCCGTCCGCTACACTTCTTCTTGAAGTATAATAAAGCGTTTTGCCATCTGCCGAAATTACGGGGCTGTGGTCTGAAAATGAACTGTTTATTACATTTCCCATGTCAAGAACTAAGTAGTTTTTGGGAGATTTGTACTGCTCGGAGGCTACTTTTGTTTGTTCAAGATGAATGCGCAGGTCATCGCTTCGTTGGTCTCTTTTGCGCAGCGTTGATTTGTATTGTGTATACGATTCAAGGGCTTCGTCAAATTTATAGTTAAGATGGTAGGCTCTTCCCATCCAGTACCGTATATGTTTGCTCACGGTAGAGTCTTTTTGGTAGGCTTTAAGTATGTTTTCTAAGGCCTTTTCCTTTGAAAAACGATTTAAGTAGCAAATTCCTGATTTGTAAAGCGCCTCGGCGTTGTCTGGCTCTGCTTTCAATACTTCTTCATAAAAAGGCAATGCATTTCTGAATTGGTCGTCTTTATATAGGCTATTTGCATTTTTGAGCGATGTTGAAACAGTCTGAGCTAAACTGGAAACACTTGAGGATAATGTAGCTACCAATGCCAATAACAGTAAACTTCTAAGTCGATTCATAAGTTGTTGTTTTATTCGTAGTTTAATTTGGTACTTGTTAAAGTACTAAATACTACTAGTATATTTTATCAAAAATAATTAAATTAAATGACAAAAAATGCATTTTAGGGAGGTTTTTTCTGTTATTTGATTATTTTAATAATAACTTTTACTATTAAAATGAAATTCTGAGGAGGTATCGGCGAAGGTATTCGTGCTACAAAAACAGGAGTAAGAGAGGTGCTTTTTTATATAAAACGCTTATTTTTTAGGTTATTATAGAAGGGTATTGTTATTTTAGGGAATTAAAGGTACATCGAATATTATTTCTGTGGCAACCTAATATTATTAGTAATCGTATCAGAAAGTGTGGAAAGGTTAGAGGTGCTTTTGAAATTTGTCAAAATTGAAATGGAAAAACAGGTATCATTAAATAAAATTTGCTAATGCGCAAATTAAATGATTGATTTGCACCCCATTCAAAAAGGAATTAAAACTTTAGTGATAGCAAAATAATTTTTCCATGCAGGAAATAGGAATATCAGAATTAAAAAAAATTACGGAGGTCATCAAATTGAAATTTGGTTATGATTTCAAAGACTATGCAATGTCTTCATTCAAAAGGCGTTTGTTGAGAATCTTGGAATTAAAAAAAATAGCTTCAATAGAGCTACTGTTGCAGCAAATTGAGAGTAATGTTTTTGTGAAAGAAGATTTTCTTCATGAGATAACAGTAAACGTTACAGAGCTATTTAGAGACCCTTCTTTTTGGCGTGTTATGAAAACCGTTATTCCAAATTTATTTTTAAATCATGAAAAAATCAAGATATGGCATGCAGGCTGCTCTTCGGGAGAGGAAGTGTATTCTATGTTAATCCTTCTTAAAGAGATGGACCTGATTGATAAAGTAGAAATTATAGCAAGTGATATTGATAAATGCATCCTCGCAAAAGCGAAAGAAGGGAAAATTCCACTTCGCAATATGGAGTTGAATGAGAAAAATTATATTCGATACAATCCTATTGGTGATCTGAATAAACATTTCACGTTTGATAAAGAATATGCCTATTTCGACAAAGAGTTGTTAGCCTCTGTAACCTTCAGGGAGATCAACTTGGCGGAGGTGAAACCGTTTACGAAGTGTGATATGATTCTTTGTAGAAATGTAATGATTTATTTCAATCAAAATCTCCAAAATGAAGTGATTAAATTATACCATGAAATGTTATTTACCTATGGTTACCTTGCTATTGGATCCAAAGAATCGATTATCTGGAGCGAATATTCGAATAAGTTTCTGATTGTAAATAATGAAGAGAAAATCTACAAAAAATTCAAAGAATAATTTCCTGTTTATACGGTAGTTGTAGACAACGAAAATCAAATTAAAGAATGAGGGAGTCAGACTTAAGTAGGCCATACAAAGCAATAGTGATAGGAGGTTCGGCGGGAAGTTTTTCTGTTTTGGCTACGCTGTTAAGTAGAATACCAAAAGACTTTAGTCTTCCTATCATAATATGTTGCCATCGGTTAAAACATGTGCGGAGCGGGTTTATCGAAGCGTTAGAAATCAAGAGTGTTAAAAAGGTGTCAGAGCCAGACGATAAGGAAGGGGTAAAACGAGGGAGAGTATATGTGGCACCCGCCAATTATCACCTAGGGATTGAACTAGGGAATACCTTTGTGCTTTCAACGGAAGAGATGGTAAATAATTCTCGACCAGCTATCGATATAACCTTTGAAACAGCGGCGTATGTTTATAAAGACAAGATGATAGGTATATTATTAACGGGAGCCAATAAAGATGGGGCACTTGGCATGAAAAGGGTAAAGAATTCAGGAGGACTTACAATTGTACAAGAGCCTTCGGAATGCACCATTGATACTATGCCAAAGGCGGCGATGGCTGCTACAAAAATTGATTATGTGATGAAGGTAGAGGAGATAATAAAATTTATAAATGACTTACATAAATTACAATTGTCTTAATTATGAAAAAAAATATAATAACAATCGGGCTGCTTCTTATTTATTCTATCACTTTTATTTTCCTCTTTATGAGGCTTAGAAGTTTGTCTGGGATAGTATTGGAAGAACTAGGAGAAAATAATATTTATTATATCCTTGGTTTTATGTTCCTTGCGGGTATATCCGCTACGTTGTATCAGATTATGGATTCAACAAGTAAAAGCATTTCATCGGAAACAGAAAAAGAAGAGGGTAGCTTAATTTCGGAAGAAGAGACCTTGGTAGACGATACAGCCCATTCGACTACCGAAGCCAATCTTGATGCTATAAAATTAAGTTTACGTACTATTATAGAGCGACAGGAACTATCAGAAAGCGAGCGGCTGGAGAAAGCAATTTGGAAAATCTGCAATTATTTTGAAATTAGTCAAGCGCTTCTATATATAAAAGGCAAGGAAAAAGGAAATTTTGAGTTGAGGGCTTCGTTCGCTTTTGTAACAGCCGATAATGATTCGAGAACATTGTTGTTGGGAGAGGGGCTCACGGGACAGGCTGTAAAGGATGGGAAACCTTATTTTATAAAAGATGTTCCCGAAGGCTATATGAAAGTAATTTCAGGATTGGGCGAATCGCTCCCTAAAACATTGCTTATAGTTCCTTGTAAAAAGGACGAAGAGGTGATATCTTTATTTGAATTATCTAGTCTTCAGGATTATACAAAAAATAAGTTTGAAGAAATAGTCTCTATATGCACTTATATTTCAACCCTAATAACCATCTCAACTAATGAAAATCAAAGCGCTTTCTTATAAATTTCTAGTGATGGCTGCATTTATCCTAATGGGCTTAAATGCGAACGCACAGACAAACTATAAAATACATTCGTTGTTTGTATTTAAATTTACACAATATATAGAATGGCCCGCTGCTACAGGCGATTTTGTAATAGCAGTGGTAGGAAATTCTCCAATATTAGTAGAACTTGAAGCCATTGC
>JAYSUZ010000139.1:0-1787 GCA_043718845.1 Cytophagales bacterium | reverse complement strand
GGTACACGACTCGAAAAGATATTACCATGAAAGAATATCATTTCGAAGGTATTTATAATTTTAGTTGGAGAAAATATTCGTATACCGCGCCTATTGATTTTACTCAAAGACAAGTAAAAAGCAGAATAGGTTTTTTGGTAAAAGCCGGCATTTATAACAACCAACTTTTTAGCGATTCTAATTTATTGAGTATTCGTCAACGTAGCTATTTTGAAGGATTTGAAGGTATAGTAAAAATGATTGGTTATTCGGTAAAGTTGGCACCAGGCGTTGGAGCAAACCTTGTTTTTAGGAGAAAATTTTACATTTCGACGTCCGTCTTTATTCCGTATAATTTATATTTCAATAGACTATATACTTCGAATGATCATTTACAGAGAAAAGAGATTAGTAGACAATTAGTGTTCGACGGCTTAGTGAGTCTTGGCTATCAATCTAGGCGTTTCTATACAGGACTTCGCTACCAAGCAGACAGTAAAGGCGCAAGGTTGAAATACATTTCATTGACGACGGTATACAGCTATATAGGAGTAGACATTGGGTATCGTTTTGTACCGCCAAATATTGTGAAAAAAGTATATAAGAAAACGATGCCACCGGGTATGTAGAGGGGAGTTAATGATTTTTCTTAACTTTATTTTTTAAGCGGAGTTAGTCAAGTACTGGTAGTTGAGGGCTAAAGCCCCTTGAGTGGACTAGCGGTTCAGCCCCAGACTAAAGTGTGGAGTTATGATGAATCTTGCTTATGCTATAGGGTATAGTATGTTCGAGTTGGGATTAGTATAGTAACTCCGTCCCTTTAGGGCGGAGTTCGTGAAATGCCGACAGATGGGGCTTTAGCCCAAACCCTTAGCCAAGAGTCAGGGCTAAAGCCCCATTTTGTGTACGGTAAAAAACTCCGCACTAAAGTGCGGAGTTAGGTGGATTCAAGTTATAAGATTCCACCGTACGCCAATTTTTATTTATTCGGATAGTGCTGTGATTTAATGGTGGAGAATAACTTGACTTTCTTATTTGAATAGCATTAACCTCTATATCGCAAATTCGAATCCATCTTTATCCCCTATAAATAAGACCACTACTAACTATTAACCCTTTTTTATAGGATTATTTTACAAGCCTTTTTTTTATTCCACTTTTACACCTTATCTTTGAAAGGTGAAAAAAATAGTACCCATCCTATTTATGCTTTTGATACTTTTCCAAGCAGGAAGTAGGTCTATCATTTATTTGAACTATTTTTTAAACAAAGACTATGTAGCCGCTAATCTTTGTGAAAACAAGAATAAGCCCAAAATGAGTTGCGAAGGTAAATGCCATCTAAAAAAACAACTTGACAAGGAGACTAAAAGAGAGGCAACTTTGCCCTCTAGTCTAAAAGAAAAACAAGACTACCTTACTTCGAAAAACTCTTTAACGTACCTTCAAAATACTACTGAATATTTCTTGGACGCTGCGGTGCACAATACTGAAAATAATACTTCCGATTATTCTTCCCCCGAACTACCGATTTTTTTACCTCCCAAAATCTAATTTATCATTCATTCTTTATTCTGAAAATAAATAATTCTCAATGGTATTAAGCCTACTGAATTATTTAATACCGAATTGTGAATTGAATCTAAGCCCTACCTTTTCGAGATGAAAAGTGTATTAGTATATAAATTAGAATCCTATGAAAAAAATTAGTACAATTATCCTAAGTATTTTTTCTATCTATTCCGTTGTAGCCTGCGACATTTGCGGGTGTTATATGGGTATAACGCCTTATAAGAACTTCTCTTCTG
>JAYSUZ010000138.1:0-3943 GCA_043718845.1 Cytophagales bacterium | reverse complement strand
TCTTAGATTATATTAGAAAATCTAAAGTAGCCTCTGGAGAAGCAGGTGGTATTACGCAGCACATTGGTGCTTATAATGTAACTACAGATTCAGGAAAGCCTATCACTTTCTTAGATACACCAGGTCACGAAGCATTTACAGCGATGCGTGCAAGGGGTGCAAAAATAACCGACATTGTTATTATTGTAGTAGCGGCGGATGATAATGTGATGCCACAAACAAAAGAAGCTATAAACCATGCGATAGTGGCGGGTGTTCCAATCATTATTGCCATCAATAAAATAGATAAGCCAGCCGCTAATCCAGATAGGATTAAGGAAGAGCTTTCTGTTGAAAATATATTAGTAGAAGATTGGGGAGGTAAATATCAATGTGAACTAATCTCTGCCAAATCAGGGGTAGGCATTCCTGAGCTTCTAGAAAAAGTATTGCTTGAAGCAGAATTGCTTGAATTAAAAGCGAACCCAGATAAAAAAGCAGTAGGAGCGATTATAGAAGCATCTCTTGACAAAGGACGCGGTTACCTTGCTACAGCAATGGTTCAGTCGGGTACGTTGAAAGTAGGAGATGTAATACTTGCAGGAGCAAATTTTGGTCGCGTAAAAGCGATGTTTGACCACAGAGGAACGAAAATTGCAAAAGCAGGTCCTTCTACTCCAGTTCAGATTCTTGGATTGAACGGTGCGCCACAAGCGGGCGATAAACTGCAAGTAATGGAAGAGCGCGAAGCGAGAGAGATAGCCTCCAAAAGAGAGCAATTGATTCGTGAGCAGTCTATTCGTACTAAAAAACATATTACACTGGATGAGATAGGAAGACGTCTTGCAATTGGAAACTTTAAAGAGCTTAATATCATTGTAAAAGGTGATGTAGATGGTTCTGTAGAGGCGCTTTCTGATTCGTTATTGAAATTGTCTACAGAAGAAATTCAAGTGAGAATTATACACAAAGGAGTAGGTGCGATTTCAGAATCGGACGTACTCTTGGCTTCCGCTTCGGATGCAATTGTAGTTGGTTTCCAAGTAAGACCTTCTCCAAGTGCAAGAAAAGTAGCAGAGAAAGAAGAAATCGAAGTACGTTTGTATTCTATTATTTACGATGCCATCAACGATGTGAAAGCAGCGATGGAAGGTATGCTAGAGCCAAAAGTGGAAGAAATCATAGTAGGTTCGGCCGAAGTAAGATTAGTCTTCAAAATCTCTAAAATAGGTACTATTGCAGGGTCGTATGTGACGGAAGGTATGATTAAACGTAACAATCAAGTACGTGTAATTCGTGATGGTATTGTAATGCATACTGGTAAAATTGATGCACTTAAACATATTAAAGAAGATCGAAGTGAGATTAAATTCGGATTTGAATGTGGTATTAGTGTAGTTGGATTCCACGACATTTTAGAAGGAGATATTATCGAATCCTTTGAAGAAAAAGAAGTGAAAAGAAAATTATAATACAACAGAACTATAATAGTAGAAAAACCTCAATAAGCTGTTGAGGTTTTTCTACTATTATAGTTCTGTTTTTTTTATTCCATCGAAAGGAGAGAGCTTCGATTAATAGGGAGTACATGCCTGCTGTAACTTTTGACAGGTTTATCTCCTTAGAGATAAATACACTTATTGACCTAGTACATTTATTGTTTTTATTGAATAGTAACAACACGTTCTTCTAGTCAAACTCCATTTATTCGGTATATATATCTTTTTTGCACTAAATACAATTTGATAAAATACTTAGGAACAGGTACTCATTGTTTGCTTTTTTAAATCAACCCTTTCAGGGTTGGTACTTTTGTTTCTATTTCACCAACAAGCTTGCGCCTGTTTTATTCATATTAAAGCCTGAAAGGCTTAGAGTAAATTTGGACTAATATATAAGAATAATTGGCATTATTTCTAGTATAGCTTATCGTGCATGTTCTCAATCTACTTTATTAGTAGTAGACAATGAACCTTATCCCTAGGCTAGGAAGAGATGTGATAAAAAGGAAGTAAAGGACGGAGTAGATAGATATATAGATGGTCTTGGTATATTTTTAAAAAATTACTGGATAAAAATACCGTTATAAAAGGGGGCTTCGGTAGCGTTGCGTGTTGGTATAAACGTATTTTTATAGGACATTCTCTCTTTATAATTAAGGTTTTGTAAGAATAAGAGAGTGCTAAAAATGGTTTATTTATAATTTTAATTTGCAGAACCATAAATAGGAGAAAAAGGGGGTGTTTTTATACCATTATTTAAGATCGAATAATTGCTATTATTTCATCTTAAATAGTATTAATTATTTGTATTACAGGTGTCTATAATGCGGTATTTATATTTCATAAGAGACGCTAGTAGCGTTGATTTTTTAGGAAGAAATAGTCAGTACAATATTCATTCAACGGAGAATTAGTGTATCTATAAAAGAAGTTACACTAAAAGGAATTTTCTATTATGGTACGGTTTAAAAGTAGTATAGGAAGTATTTTAATGCTCTTCTTTGCCACGTCTTCTATTTGCGCTCAGGGGTTTCTGAGACGACAAAGTACGGATATCGTCAATAATAATGGCCCTATTTTGCTTAAAGGTGTGAATCTAGGAAATTGGATTGTGGAAGAGGGTTATATAATGGGTATTGATAAAGTAGGCTACAAATCACCTTCCGAGTTTAAAGCGGCGGTGAAGGATGTAGTAGGAACCGATGCCAATGTCGATGCTTTTTTTGAGGCGTGGAGATCTAATTATATCAAGAAAATAGATATTGATATCATTAAAGCAAAAGGGTTTAACAGTGTACGATTGCCTTTTCATTACGCCCAATTTTACGATACCCTTACGGCGGCATTAACAACTAATGGCTTTAAGTACATCGACAGTGCCTTGGCTTGGTGTGCAGCAAATCAACTTTATCTTATTATAGACATGCATTGCGCCCCAGGTGGACAGAGTGCAGATTATCATAGCGATAGCGATGGAACGGCAAGACTATGGTCCGATTATACAAATCGAAAAGCAATTACCTCCAGAATTTGGAAGTGGATTGCCAATCGTTATAAAAATGAAAGCTGGTTAGGCGGTTATGACCTCATCAACGAACCCGTCATTACAAGTGGTTCTCAAAAATGGAAATTACGAGACTTATACAAGGCCATTACAGACTCTATCAGAACGGTAGATGCAAATCATTTGATTTTCGCAGAAGGGAATATTTATGGTACTGATTTTTCAAATCTTATTCCTAAATGGGATGCTAACATGGCTTTTTCTATACACAACTATTGGACGGATGTACCTGCATCCAATATTGATTTACAAAAAATACGGGCAGACAATGAGAATATACCGCTCTGGCTAGGGGAGTCAGGCGAAAATTCAAATGCATGGTACAATAGTGAAGTACAAGACCTTGAAGCTAGAAATATAGGATGGTGTTGGTGGCTGCATAAAAAGATAAATTCTGTTACAGCACCCTATGCACCATCTATTACAGCAGGCTATCAGCAGATTCTTAATTATTGGAAAGGAACAGGTGTTAAGCCCTCTACTACTGATGCATATAACTGGCTTGTAGAAATGGCACAACAAACTTCTCTGGAGAAATGTACCGAACATAAAGATGTTTTAGATGCACTGTTACGCACCAATTATACTACTACCGCTGTTCCATTCAAACAAAATAATTTTCCAGGAAAATTATATGCTGTAGACTATGATATGGGAAATAATAATATAGCCACGAGCGACAATGATTTTCAGACAACAGCACAAGGCGCAGGCTGGACAGATTGGAACAAAGGATGGGTATTTCGAAACGATGGTGTAGATATTCAATACTCAAATGATTTGGGTGGAAATTATTATGTAGTGAGTTATATAGAGACAGGGGAGTGGCTTTCCTATACGGTTGAGGTAAACCAAACAGGAAGTTATAACTTTCAAATCAGACTCGCATCAGGAATAA
>JAYSUZ010000137.1:0-3944 GCA_043718845.1 Cytophagales bacterium | reverse complement strand
AACCCAGAAAAACGACTGGTAATATAGTGTGCAAGCGACTAGTATATTTAGTGTTCTGAATACGCCTATTGGATTTGATTTTAGTTGAGGAATCAATGCCATGATCCAGCAGATCAAAGGCGACCAATAGGAGTTGAACGCTTGTATGAAATCTAGATTTTGATAATGCAGTGCTACCGAAAAATAGGAGACGAGGTCGGCATTTAGATCGTTGCTGATTTTGGAGTTGAATACTATGAAAGCGCCCAGCATACCTATTGCCGGAATCCAATACCACCAAGTATTCTTTGTGCATTTTTTTTTCACTATACTTTCCTTAGTTCTTGTATTACTTTGTGGATAGGAAGCCCCATTACATTAAAATAAGACCCTTCTATTTTTTCAATACCAATATAGCCAATATATTCTTGTATTCCATAGGCTCCTGCTTTATCAAATGGTTTATGCGTGTCTACATAGTACTCAATATCGGATAGTGCAAGAGGAAGGAAGTGTACTTTTGTAAGATCGGAAAAGGTGATTTGTTTGTTTTTTGTAGTGATGGATACACCCGTTATTACTTCGTGTATTTTGCCGGATAGTTTTAGCAACATTTCTATTGCTTCCGTTCTATTTGCGGGTTTGTTTAGGATTTCGCCTTCTATCAGTACCACCGTGTCGGCGGTTATAAGTAGTTCGTTTTCGTTTAGTTCAGGGAGGAATGCGTGTGCTTTTTTCAAAGCAAGGTATTCGGGTACTTCTTTTTTTGGAATCGTAACAGGGAAATCCTCGTTAGTATCTTTGGCTCTGCTTTCAAAGGTTACGCCAGCGTCCTGGAGTATCTGTCTGCGCCTTGGCGATTGGGAAGCTAGTATTATTTTGTACATGAACGGCGTTTGTAATTATGATTTTATAGTAGGAGTAGCCTTGGGTGTGAGGGCTTTTTTAATATTGAATGGGATGTATAGGGTCATTTTATAGAAGGCTATATTGTCGTTTTTTGCTCTGTCGCCCCAGCCGGCCACATTGTCTATATTGTCTTTAATAATATTAAAATACCCTGCTTGCATTCCTATTCCAAATCCAGGCTTAGAAACATAAAGCGCTCCTATTCCATGAGGAAAAAAAACGGATATATTGGAATAGCTTTCGTTGGCAGGACGCGTAGTTAAGTCGTCTAATAGTTTTTTATTGTCACTATCTTTTGGGTCGAAGCGGATAAGTCCGATGCCTTGAAATAGGTATACGATAAGGTTGTTTTTTTTATATAAGTTTACGTGTAGGTCATAGTTGAAGGTAAACATTTTAATGCGTGCATAATTGTTGGGTGTTGGCTGAGGAGTAGAGCCATCGTCAAAGGAATAATTGGAATTTTGAGCAATAGCACTTCCTACCATAAGATTTAAATGTCCATTTATACGTTTTTTCTTATTGAATAAGATACCGACGTGTATTCCATTAGCCCATTGCGCATAGCTATGGCTTAAGTCTCCTTTGTAGGAATTGGTGCTGAATCCTATTTCAATAAATCTATTTGGTAGCGTAGATTGTGCCCAACTATTGAACGTTGGAAGCGCTAGGAGAAGGAAGAGTATTTTCATTTTATGCTGCATGGTATTATTTCATGGTTAACGTATCGTTGTAGAATTTGGTATTAGTATAACTAAAAAGCCTAAACATATATACTGTTTAGGCTTTTAAAGTAACGTTTATACGTATGAACGATTATATTTTAGAAAAGTCATACGTATCTAAGAACGCAGTAGTGAATTTTCCAGACCTGAAGTCTGGATCATCCATCATTCTGATGTGGAACGGTATCGTAGTTTTTACACCTTCGATTACAAATTCATTTAAAGCTCTTTTCATTCTATCCAGTGCTTCATCGCGTGTAGGAGCACTTACGATTACTTTTGCAATCATAGAGTCATAATTAGGAGGGATGGTGTATCCGTTGTAGCAGTGTGTATCTACACGTACTCCGTAACCGCCAGGTATATGGAAATTTGTAATTTTACCTGGAGATGGTCTAAAGCCATTTTTAGCATCTTCTGCGTTAATACGGCATTCGATGGCATGTTTCATAGGGAAGTGGCTTTTTGTAGCTACAGGCTCTCCTGCAGCGGCCATAATCTGTGCTTTTATAAGGTCTACACCTGTTACTTCTTCGGTAATAGGGTGCTCAACTTGTATACGGGTATTCATTTCCATGAAATAGAAATCGCCGTTTTTGTCTACAAGAAACTCAATAGTACCAACACCTTCGTATTTTATAGCTTTAGCGCCTTTTATAGCGGCTTCGCCCATTTTATTTCGAAGGCGTTCTGTAATAATAGGAGAGGGTGTTTCTTCGATAAGTTTTTGATGTCTTCGTTGAATCGAACAGTCACGCTCTGATAAGTGGATAACACGCCCTTTCGCATCTCCTAATAATTGTATTTCGATGTGTCTTGGTTCTTCTATAAATTTTTCAAGGTATAAGCCATCGTTACCAAAAGCGGCAGCAGATTCAGTTTTAGCATCGTTCCATGCTTTAGCAAATTCGGCGTCTCCTTTTACGATTCTCATCCCACGGCCACCACCACCAGCAGTAGCTTTAAGTATTACAGGGTATTTTACTTTATTAGCAAGTTTTATTCCTTCTTCGATGGATTCTAAAAGCCCTTCCGAACCAGGAATTGTAGGTACTCCCGCTTTTTTCATCGCTATTTTAGCGGAAGATTTATCGCCCATAGAGTTGATCATTTCTGGACTAGCACCTATGAATTTAATACCATAATCTTTGCATATTTTAGAGAACGAAGCATTTTCGGAAAGGAATCCGTAACCAGGGTGTATGGCATCTGCATTCGTAATTTCTGCTGCGGAAATTATATTAGGCATACTTAAGTAGGATTGAGCACTTGGAGGAGCTCCAATACATACGGCTTCATCAGCAAAGCGCACGTGGAGACTTTCTTTGTCTGCAGAAGAATAAACGGCTACTGTTTTTATTCCCATTTCCTTACAGGCGCGTATTACACGTAATGCAATTTCTCCTCTATTAGCTATTAATATTTTCTTAAACACAGGTAAATGAAGTTAAATTTAAGTTCTGAATTATAAACGAGTAGTACTTCTTATTAATTCGAGACCTAGCAAGGCTTTGAATTAATAAAAAGTACTACTTTAATATTCTTAATTATTTATTTTTGTTCTATTATGAATAATGGTTGGTCGAATTCAACAGGAGTTGCATTCTCTACCAATATTTTCACAATTTTACCTTCGAATTCCGATTCAATTTCATTAAATAGTTTCATGGCTTCAATAATGCATAAAACTTTTCCTGTTGTAATTTCATCACCTACGTTGACAAAAGAAGGTGTTTCAGGACCTGATGAACGGTAGAATGTACCAATCATTGGTGATTTGATTGTGATTTGATTGCTGTTTGCACTACCTTCAGGACTTGTGGTTTCCGAAGAAGGAACAGCTGTAGGTTGTGCAATTGCCAATGGTTGAGTAGGCAAATTTGTAGGCATGAATGCTTGAGGAAGCGCTACCTGATTAACTGCAGTAGCATTCCTTTTTACATTAATTTTAAATTCCTCCGTCTCAATATTTACTTCAGCTAAGCCTGATTTTGTAATAAAGTCAAGTAATTCCTGAATTTCTTTTGGTTTCATCATTTCTTTTTTCACAAGTTTAAATTTTATTCTATGTCTTGAAATTTCTTTATCAAAACGAATTAAAGGCAATTTACAAATTAATTGAAATTATTCCGTAAAAGATGAATTATTTAGCTTCATAAGCCCATTTGAGGTAAATAGACCCCCACGTAAATCCGCCTCCGAAAGCAGCCATAATTATATTGTCGCCTTTTTTGAAACTTTTTTCATAATCCCATAACAGAAGAGGGATTGTTCCATTGGTAGTGTTGCCATACCTAGAAATGTTCATCAATACTTTTTCGCTTCCTATAT
>JAYSUZ010000136.1:0-8899 GCA_043718845.1 Cytophagales bacterium | reverse complement strand
TGGTTTTTCAGGGTTTGTGGAAATTGCTTCTATTTCTTTTTTTGTCTGCTGTATTAAGGCTATAAAAGCGGGAAGAAAGTCTTCGTTTTTTAGTTTAGAAAAAGGGGCTAAATCAAAAGGAATTAGTAATGGGTTTGTGGTGGTCATGGGTGTGTGTGTTTTATAATTTTACTCCGAGGTTTTGTGCTACGGAGCCAATGGCTCTTGCAGCGTGACAAACTATTCTATAAGCCTCTGGTTTATGTAGTATGCTGTCCGAAAAATACAATTTAAAACCCAAATTGGCAATTAATTTTAGTTTTGTAAACGTGTTGGCACTGCTCATATAGCTTCATAGTGACAAGAGCTGTGTCGGGGGACACAGCTCGGAGTAGGCGCCATCGGAGTGGAATCAACTTTGAATTTTATCTAAATAAAAGAGACAGAATTAAAGTTCCTCTTCAAATTTTTTTGAAGTTTCATCTTGATCAAGTTTTTTCAATAACGCTATTCCTTCTGATAATTTACATTTACAGGCAGCAATTACCTCTTCATCGTCGTCTACTTGAAACAACATTAAAACGATTTCCATACTTGTAGTAATCTCTTGAATATCTTCACCGAAATCTATCGCATTAATATCCTTTAATTTATTTGCTTTTTCATTTTCTTGACTCATAAATATATAAATTAAAAGAATTTTTTAATTATGTCAATTGCTTTTGTTGAAGTATCTGTTTTGCCCGTTAAAAGCGCATTAAAATCCCTTTTCTCTAACATTGACATGGATGTACTAAACTCAAAATTTGAATCTATTTTTTTTGATCCCATTTGCCAACTTGGGAAAGAGCGATTGTTTATTGGAACGGCAGAAATGAGAATAACATTTTTATGACGAATGTCCGATTTTATAGTATCGTACAGTTTCATAATTTGCGTATAATCTCCCTCTAGACATTGTAGAAATTTTTTGTCCGAATAAAGTAAAACTCCTGTGATATCAATTTTACCATTGTTGCGGATACATGATGCTAGAATTTTTTGAATCTCTTCATCACTACACTCATTTGCTCTTACACTTACATACACCAATTGTGATAACATAATTTCTTTTTTTGTAAATAAATTAATTTTTCTTAACAACTCTCTATATAACGTTATTTAATTTATTTAGTTTAAAAAGTAGTAAGGTTTTTTTAAGTTTTTTTGTGAATCTCCTATGGTGTACGGACATCATTGCCGTTTTTTGGAGCTCCTAAGTTGTTTTAGCGGAATTTAAATTGAAGAATACGCTTGATACACGGCCCAATTGAGAGCCAACCCCCCCCCAATGCTTCTAACGGATTTTCGAAACTTGGTTTTTCAGGGTTTGCGGCGGAGGTCACTGTTGTGTTTTTAAAATTAGGGCGTTTATTTCTTATACAAGACAATCCGAAATTATTTGACTAACTTTACCTGTCATGAATTATTTCAAGAAAAAGTTGATAAAAATAATACTCTTTATAGCGCTGCCGTTCTTATTTCTTAGTTGCTCCGACAATACGGGTACTAAACTCCCCGATTTTACGGCTACTACACTTACCGGCAAAGTCATCCATTCAAAAGACCTAAAAGGCAAAGTGATTGTGCTGAAAATTTGGGCTACTTGGTGCGGCTCTTGCGTTGTGGAGATACCCCAGCTCAATAGTTTGGTTGAAAAATACAAGAATGACTCCACCATTGTATTCCTAGCCATTACGGACGATTCAAAAACCAAAATCGAAAAATTTCTCCTAGACCGACCTTTTGCCTACCAACACATTGTTGATGCTAAGGTGTTGAAGAACATTTTCCAGCCGGGCCTTAGCAAGGAAATCCCCCAACATATAGTGGTAGACAAAGCGTTGAACATCGTCTTTGACGTGTCTGGCGAATCGTCTACAATTGCCGAACAGCTGTCTGCTAAAATTGAACAATTAAAATAAATAAAAATGTCGTTTTGCCTTTTCAGAAAAGATTCAAAAACAGACTTGGAAATAGTTGTGTTCAACACAGTAGATGAAATCAATGTTGCAGATTGGAACAAGGTCGTTGATTCCAAAAATATCTACGTTACACTAGCGTATTTGGACGCTATTGAAAAGTCCCTTAGCAAAGAGATTGGTTTTCGTTATTTATTGTTTTACAACGAAGCATCAGCCCCTGTGGCTCTTGCGGTGGTGCAAATGTTGCAATTTTACGACAAGGACTACAAAGAGCAAGAGCAATTATGCCATATTCGCACTAAAATAAAGCAGCGCCTATTGGATGCAAATGGATTGCAAATTATGACTTGTGGCTCTCCTTTTTCCTGTGGGGAAAACGGCTTTG
Organism: Cytophagales bacterium; assembly: GCA_043718845.1. Lineage (GTDB taxonomy): Bacteria > Bacteroidota > Bacteroidia > Cytophagales > Cytophagaceae > JANYCO01. The sequence continues at coordinate 6,571 of JAYSUZ010000136.1, read as the reverse complement.
CATATACGGAAGCGATTACAGAAATTGAAGCCTATAAAAATTTGGCGAGAGGATTAATTCAATTGCAGAAGAAAGAAAAAAAAACGTACAACACTCCTATATTACTCCTAAAAGAATTTTGGCCTGAATCTGTTTCCGCCAGCGATACAATGATCAAAGACGGCTTTCGAGACTTTATGATTGATGTAAACATGGTCATGGAAGTACAACCTTATTGGAATGCGTTTGAAGATTACTTAGCCAGTATGACTGCCAAGTGTAGAACCAAGGCTAGAGGTGCATTCAAAAAATCTACTGCTTTAAAAATTGTAGATTTTCAAGTAGACGACATCATTCGTTATCAAAAACCAATAGAGTCGCTTTATGGCGCAGTAGTTGAAAAGTCCGCTTTCAGATTTGGCGCTTTAAATGGGGAAACATTTGTGCGTTTGAAGAGAAACTTAAAAGACAAGTTTAGCATAAGTGGTTATTTTTTAAACGAGGAATTAGTTGGGTTTAGTTCTGCTTTTATTTTTGACTCTATAGTAGATGCAAACTATGTTGGAATTCGATATGATTTGAATCAGGAATACGCACTCTATCAACGAATGCTATATCATTATGTTGAAATCGCATTACAATTAAAGTGCAGAGAAGTACGCTTTGGCCGTACAGCGGAAGAGATAAAAAGCACAGTAGGTGCTATGCCTATCAATATGAAATTATATATTCGCCATCAAAATAAGATTAAAAATAGTTTGCTCAAGCCTGTTTTCGGGTCTATCACTCCGAGTTTATTTGAACTAAGAACTCCTTTTAAAGTAGAAAGGCAATCGACAAAATAATGAATAGACCACTTTTAACTAAAGAAGCCCTTTCAGATGACAGGGCTTCTTTGGTTAAAAGTGTATAAAGAGCACATCGGCCTGCTTAAGCAAACTGACAAATGACACCACCCATTAGGGCAATTGTAACCACCCAATAGCCAACGTTGATGGCTACATATTTAACGCTTTTTCTTTCAAACATAGCATTTGTAGCGAGTATAGGAAGTGCAATTAAAATCGCTGTTAAAGTACCGTGGAGCGCACCGTGCCTAAATGTTCTGAAATTCATACCGTATTTACTCATAAAATTAGTGTAGTAGGCATTCATTTCCGAACCGGCATCGTTAAACCCTGGCTCGTCTACCAACACAGAAAACACACCAGCTTGGTGAACGACAATAGAATAAAGGCCTAAAGCCAAGAAAAAACTAAAAACATAACTTAGGCCAAATAGTAGTGGCATGTTTGCACCTTTTAGTTTTTCTTCCGTTAGACTTGATGCTGCCATCCAAGCATTGCCAAATACTTTAGGGTTGTACCATATAAAACCTATAACCATAGGAATTAGCGCTGCTCCAGCAAATGCAAAAATGTTCATGTTCATAATATGAGGTTTAAATGTTAAGAAAGGTAAAGAAAGTTAGTTGAAATAAAAAGACACGAACATTTTTATTGCAATTATAAAGAGCAGACCGAATTTTACAGTACGCTATTAGGGTAGGAGCGTACTGCTTTTTTTCATTCTGCAGGTTTCAAGAAAAAGGAATCCCTCTTCTTTTACTACCGTTTTTTTGTAACGGAGCGTAACGGCTGTTTTTTGAACTACGGTACCCCACAGCTGGCCGGTGTCGACAGCAGGTAGGCAAATCATAGGAGTGGAAGGCTTGCCTGTTGGACAAAGGCTGAACGACAGCGCTTTCGAATTGTAATTAAATGTACCTCCAATAAGCAGATTTTTTTGGTTGGCAGAATAGCATTTTTCAGAAAGCGAGCAGTTTTTGTCTAGTCCACTTACCAAGCGTTTGTCTTCTTTTTCAACACAAAAAAACTGGCCCGACGTTCCAAATATGTTTGTTTTTTTGGATACGAAATGAAACCAAGTCCAGCCATCGCCCATCTTTTCTGGAGAGCCTGTAAACCAACCTTGTTCATGGTAAGCCTTGCCCGCTAGTTGAACATTTTTTTTGTCTATCTCAATGTTAGACAGGACTTTTCCCGTGGGTACATGTGCCGAATATCGGTAGGCGAGACCTTTTACTTTGCGTTTAAATAAACGTGTTATCGTTGGGCTCATACTTCCTCTTGGAAAAGGAGAAAAGGCTTTTGTATCCGAACAGATGCTTACGTTGCCTTTTATGCTATCCATAGAAAAATCCACGGTATACGCTCTGTTATTCTTATTATGTGTTTTGATAATTTTGAAACAGGGAGCCAAGATAGTATCGCTGGAGTAAAGCACTTCTGAGGCGTCAAAGATTTTTTTTTGTGAAAGCACTGTTCCTTCGGCATTCATGTAACTCAAATAGAAGAGGGATTTGTTCAGTGGTTTTCTCTCACAATCATCCCACCACTGGTAGGGTGTAAAAAGAAATACCAATACAGACCCGTCTTCAAATATACAATCGTAATACCACCACTGTGTCAGGGCTTTTTTGTCTGTATAATTTTTAGCTTCCGTTTTCTTAATTCTCTTGTCGGACTGAATCTTACTTATGTGATGAAGTGGCGTACAAGAGACTAGAAACAGCAATATAAGACCTATGCTAATTCTCATTGTGCACCACCCTCCTTTAAGGTGTCCTTTACTGCTCCTTCTATCGAACGCAGTTTTGTTTCACAGTACTTTATCAGCTCGTTGGCTTGTGCTACTTTTTCTGTAAGCGTATCCAGTAGTATAGAATCGTCTTCTATTTGTTCTACAATTGCTTCTAGTTTGGAAAGCGCTTCGGTATAGGTTAGATTAGTTGCCATTTTTTTTCTTCTTGGTTACGGTTGAATAAACGGATTCTTTGTCAAATTGAATTTGAATTTCTTCGCCTGGCTCAAGGGTGCTTGCGCTTGTTAAAATAATAGAATCTCTTTTAATAATAGCGAATCCTTTTTTTAGAATTGTAAGAGGATTAGAGGCTTTTACAAAACGCTTGAGCTCTTTTAGCTTATTTTTAGCAGTGTCAAATAGCCCGTCAATTCTGTTTTCGAGTCGGTCTTGCAAGCCAATTACAGCCTGCTCAAACTGAAAATTGCGTTGGACGATAACATCGGCTACTTTTGTAGGTGTTTTCTCTTGTCGTGCCATTAGGTCTACAATACTTGTATTCCTATCGTGGCCTATACCGGTCAGAATTGGCAACGGGAACGCCGCTATATACTGAGCCAATTCGTATACATCAAAAGGTTTTAAATCTACTTGTGAACCACCCCCACGTACGATTGCCACTACATCAAATTTTTCCTTTTGCGTTTCTATTCTTTTCAATTGCGCCATAATCAATTCGTGTGCTTTGTCTCCTTGTATTTGAGTGAGAAACTCTTCCACAAAAAAAGCATAGTGATAAGGATTGTTGCCCAACTCTTGCTTAAAATCACGCTGACCATCCGATTCGAAGGCAGTAAGCAGTGCTATGCGTTGTATAACGGCAGGGAGCGGAAGGGATTTATTGAAGGTATAATATTGCTCGCCTACGAGTCTGATATGTTGTGGGTTTTCTTTTACCAGTCGTTCAAGTGTTTGCTGTCGCTCTGCTTCCAGTTTTCCAACGGTGTAGGCAAAGTCGATTTCTAGTACTTCTAGTTTTAAGCCATAGCGTTTATGAAACGTTACTTTTACTTTACACGTTACCTCTATACCGTCTTTGAAAAGCTGTTTAGTTTCTTTTTCAAATTGTTCAATAAAAGCATATCCCTGCGACCAAAAAACGGCACTTATTTCTGACGAAATAGTTTTGCCTTCTTTTTCTATAAATTTTAGATAACACCAGCGCTTGTCTGTTTTTTTGTTTACATCGCTTATTTCTGCTGTAATCCAGAATGTTTCCCCATAAAAGGAATCGGCGATACAATCCTCTATTTGAGAGATGAAAGCAGACAGTCGAATGCTAGAAACAATATTGGGTTTAAGTTTCATTTGGTGGAAATAATTAAGATGCTACTTTTATAAGAACCAATCGAATAACGCTATTTAGATAAAACGAGATTTTAAAAGTACTCAATTAATACCAAGCAAACTCAATATCGTTAATTCTTATTTAACATAACCAATTAGGTAAATAAGTAAAATACTTCTACCTTGCATTATAATTAATTTTGTTTCAATTGTTTCTGTATATTAAGCGTAAGCTTTTCAGAGGTTCTTGTTTCAATTTTAACCTTAAAATACTTCTTATTAGGACTTTAAAACTTTACTATTTAAAATGGCGAACAAAAATGACCTTGATTTCACTTATACTACTATCGATAAGATATTTAGACTAAGTATCGGTGAAATGGCAGACTACAGTGGAGCACGCTTTATGGGAGATTTTTCTCTTACAATCGAAGAAGCTCAAAAACGCAAACATGAATTTATTGCAGAAAGTCTAAACGTAAAAGAAGGTAGCAGAGTACTTGATATGGCTTGTGGCTGGGGACCTTTCTTGAACCATTTAAGAAGCATTAAAGCAAACGCAATGGGCGTTACATTGTCTACGGGTCAAGCGGCGGCTTGCGTAAAAAATGGAATGGATGTAAGAATAAAGGATTGTAGAGAAATCACTCCTGCCGATTTCGGAACATTCGACGCTATTTCTTGTATTGGAGGTTTGGAGCATTTCTGTTCTATCGAAGAGTATAAAGCAGGGAAACAAGATGAAATTTATGCTCGTTTCTTTAAAACATTGAACGACCTTCTTCCTGTAGGCGGAAGATTTTATATGCAGACAATGGTATTCAGCAAAAATATGTTGCCGTTAGAAAAAATAAGCATTGAAGATCCCACAAATATAGATTCTTATACATTAGCATTGATGATGAAAGAATTTCCAGGGTCTTGGTTGCCTTATGGATATGAGCACGTGGTTAAAAATGCATTGCCCCATTTCAAACTAATCTCGGAAAGCAGCGGTGCTAAAGATTATATCGAAACTATCAATAGATGGAGAATAGGATTCAGGAAATTTAATTTCCAAAAATACCTGCTTTATGCGTCTCTGATTCCAAAATACCTTACAGATAAAGAATTCAGACATCAAGTAGCAGTGTTTAAGGTAAGTCCAAACAAAGTTTGTTTTGAAAGAGAAACAATGGACCACCATAGATTAGTATTCGAAAAAATATAGTGAACAGCTTATAGTGAACAATATAAATGCCGAATAAATTGTAGTAGACAATTTGTTCGGCATTATTTTTGGCTATTTTTAAAGTACAATTCCGATTACCGTAAAAATTCCACCCACAAACGTAGTAGCGAGGCCCACAATAAGGAAACTCATGCGCTTGGTAAGATTGGCAATAGAGGTAAGCAAAATGGCTATTTCGAAAAACGCTTGCGCATAATGTGCCATGCTATTTTTCTTTTCCGAGCGATGAAAGTTCTCTTCCAAGGCCTGCTCATTAGAGAGAAGAGCGTTCATTTCCTCTTCTACATGATGAATGTCGTCGTTTACAGTTTTTATTTTGTCGTGTGCCATCCTTACACCTCCTTCGTTGTAGGCATCTTTTTCTTCTACTTCTAGCAAATGCAGGGTTTCAATTTCTCTCTTTTTGTCTGCATCCAAATCGTGGTGAACCAATTGTACATCGTGCAATTTTTCATGCGTGTCTTTTTCTTGTTTCTCATTAAGGCCTACATAGAGCGTAATAAGTGATATAAATACTGCCACCATTGCGGTAGAGAGAATCGACCATTGGTCTACCCAATTGGCTTTGTCGTTAAATTTTTTACTGGACTCTCCCGAATTTTCATTTTCTTCCATAAACCGTGCTTGGAAATAGGCGTTCTGATTTTTAACTATCTTAAGCTTTCAATACTACGCAATTATACTATAAAAATCAACTCTACTTTAAACTACTTAAACCTTGCAGCCCACCTGTATGAAGTGCTACGATTGATGTTCTTTCCTTAAAGAAGTCCTTCCTTATCAAATCTACTAATCCAAAAAGTAGCTTTCCTGTATATACTTGGTCCAGCTGAATGCCATGCGTTTCCCTGAAATCGGCTATAAAATCCAGCAGTTCGTGGTTCCATTTGCCATATCCACCAAAATGATAGTCGGTCTCCAAATGCCAGTTAGCAGTATTTTGGGAAAGCAGTAGGGCGTTTATTTCTTCATAAAGGAATGCTCCTCCTTTTAATGCCGGAAATCCAATGGCTTTTTTGCCTTCTGGTAAGGACGCAATAATGCCGGAGAGCGTCGTACCTGTTCCACAGGCACAACAGAGTACATCGTAGTCGATTGTTATTTCTTTCGTTATTTCCATACATCCATTCCTTCCTTCGGTATTATAACCCCCTTCTGGGATGCTATAAAATTTGCCAAACCGCTCTTCCAGCGAAGTCAGGAATTCTGGGGTAGTTTTTTTCTTATAGTCTTCTCTACTTATAAAATGCAATTCCATTCCACAAGATTGGGCATAAGCGAGTGTGGCGTTTAGCGGAAACGATGCCTCTCCTCTAATTATTCCAATAGAGTTTAATCCAAGGGCATTGGAAGCGCCAGCAAGTGCGTGTATATGATTGGAATAGGCGCCTCCAAAACTTAAAATGCTAGTGTGCCCAACCTCTTTTGCTG
>JAYSUZ010000135.1:0-1797 GCA_043718845.1 Cytophagales bacterium | reverse complement strand
GTAATAGGCGATCTTTTCAGCACAATTGAATAACAATTGGATAAGAAGATAAAGAATATATCAAATACTATTTTAGTTGCCATACTTACAATGATTGTAAAAGTAGAGAAAATCCCACTAAAAAAAACATTTTAAAAGGATTTTTATCCCCTTTTGCAGTTAATTGAGGTATTATTTGGCTGTATATGCGTTATTTAGAATCATTAGAAATAAGCGAGTGAAATGAGCGATGAAATTTTACTTTTTTTACTTTTAAAAGATAGTTAAATAGTATGAAAAATTTGTAATTCAAGTTTGAATATTTAAAAAACACTTGTTATAATTCAGTAATAGTCATATTTTTTTAATAAATTTGACTAAATTCAATAAAAAAATTAAATTCATTCCGACTTAATAATCAATTCGGAAGCAGCCATGGAAATACATACTATAAGAGATATTTTAGTAACTACGTTACTTGTTTTTTTAAATGGTTTTTTTGTTGCAGCAGAGTTTGCATTAGTAAAAATAAGAGGCTCTCAACTAGAAATTATAGCGTTAACTGGAAATAGAAGCGCTAAGTTAGCAATGGATATTGTAAAAAATCTAGATTCTTATCTTTCGGCATGTCAATTAGGGATTACAATAGCTAGTCTAGCCCTTGGTTCTATAGGAGAGCCTATGGTAGAGGAGTTGGTGAATATGTTTTTTACTAAAGTAGGGATCGATATTCATAAGCATGTTGTTGTCACAATTTCTTATGCTTTATCGTTGGGTATTTTAACTACGCTTCATGTGGTATTTGGAGAGCAAGCGCCTAAGATGATGGCACTAAAAAGTGCTGAAAAAGTAACACTAGCAATTTCCTATCCTATGCGTTTTTTTTATGTAGTATTTAGTCCTGCGGTATGGATATTAAATGGGCTTTCTAATGTTGTACTTAAGTCGCTAGGAATACATTCGAACATGCACCAAGACGAACATACGGCAGAGGAATTAGCGTTGCTCATTGATCAAGGGAAGGCTACTGGTGCTATCGAAGAAGGTGAACACGAAATTATTAAAAATGCTTTTGGGTTTGATCAAATTATGGTGCGTCAGATAATGATGCCTCGACCTAAAATACATGGTATTGAAATAGATACTAAAGTAGAAGAGGTTATTGCTAGTATTATTAATGAAGGGTATTCTAGGATGCCTATTTATAAAGACAGCATAGATAATATAGAAGGGGTAGTATATACGAAAGATCTTCTTCGAATGATGAATAAGAAGGAGGCTATTGAATTTAAGGATGCTATGCGTCCCGCTTATTTTGTTCCAGAAACAAAAAAGATTTCAGATTTATTGCGCGATTTGCAAAAGAAGAGAATGCACATGGCAATTGTTATTGATGAATATGGCGGTGTTTCAGGTATTGTAACAATTGAAGATATTATCGAAGAAATCGTAGGAGAGATACAAGACGAACATGATGATGAGGCTCCTATTGTAGTAAAGACCGCCCTAAAAGAGTATGCAGTAAATGCGCTTTCAAATATATTAGATGTGAATGAATTTTTACCAGAACCACTTCCAGAAGCGGATGAATATGAAACGGTAGCGGGTTATATAAGTGTTATATTTGGTAAGATACCAGAATTGAGTGACACAATACAAACAAAGCATTATGAGATTTCAATTCTTAAAAAATCAAAACAAATGGTACAAGAAGTGAAATTTAATCTACTAGATTAAAATTTCACTTAATAATTATTTTTGGTTTGACTCCTTGCCTCCACCAAAACCAAAAACACTTCCCGCAAGACCACCGAATAG
>JAYSUZ010000134.1:0-25148 GCA_043718845.1 Cytophagales bacterium | reverse complement strand
GATGATTGTTTTTTTTAAAGAAAAATACGCTGACCATGAAGTGTTTACTGTCTATAAAAGTCTCCTTTATTTCGAAGATGCAGATAGCGAGCCGGAGCCTATTTTATTTGAAAAATTGGAATGGAAAAACGTAAAGGATAAAATAGCAATAGAAGTTAAAGAATTTTTAGCAAATTTGTAAAATATAATGAAAGCACTATGAATTACTCAGTTGACGAAAAAGGTTTTTATGGAAGTTTTGGGGGGGCATACATTCCTGAAATGCTGTATCCAAATGTAGAAGAACTTTGTGCAAGATACCTAGATATTATAAACGAAAAGTCGTTTCAAGTAGAACTTAATGCTCTTTTGAAAGACTATGTTGGTAGACCTACTCCGCTTTTCTTTGCGAAAAGACTTTCGGAAAAATACAACGCTAAAATTTATTTAAAGCGCGAAGATTTATGCCATACCGGTGCGCATAAAATAAACAATACCCTTGGTCAGATTTTATTGGCAAAAAAATTGGGCAAAACTAGAATCATAGCGGAAACTGGTGCAGGGCAACATGGAGTGGCTACCGCTACCGCCTGTGCCTTGATGGGCTATCAATGTATAGTATACATGGGTGAAGTGGATATTGAAAGACAAAAACCCAATGTAGAACGTATGAAAATGCTGGGCGCAGAAGTTCGACCAGCGAAGTCTGGAAGTAGAACCTTGAAAGATGCTACCAACGAAGCCATCCGTGACTGGATAAACAATCCTGTAGATACTCATTATATTATCGGTTCTGCTATTGGGCCACACCCATACCCCGACATGGTAGCGCGTTTCCAATCGGTCATTAGTGCTGAGATGAAAGTGCAATTGAAAGAACATACTGGCAACGAAAATCCTGATTATATAGTAGCGTGCGTTGGTGGAGGCTCTAATGCAGTGGGCGCATTTTACCATTATCTAGATACTCCTTCTGTGAAGCTCGTCGCTACAGAAGCGGGTGGCATGGGTATTGACACTGGGTTTTCAGCAGCCACTACCATTCTTGGAAAAGAAGGAATTATTCACGGTTGCCGTACCTTACTTATGCAGACCGAAGACGGACAAATTGTAGAGCCACATTCTATCTCTGCAGGGCTTGATTATCCTGGCATTGGCCCCATTCATGCACATTTATTTGAAACGGGTAGAGGGCAGTATATTTCTATTACTGATAAAGAAGCTTTCCTAGCAGCATTCATGTTGAGCAGAATGGAAGGTATAATTCCAGCATTAGAAACGGCACATGCCATAGCGGCATTAGATAAAATGGAATTGAAACCTACCGATGTAGTGGTAATAAATCTTTCTGGAAGAGGTGATAAAGATCTGCAAACCTATATCACAAAGAAGGCAGAATATATGCCGGAGTAATCATTTGTGTTAGCGTTTTAGGGGATTAATTTGTGTTAAAGTGTTGGAGTTTTAAAGTTGAAAATGTAAAAAGTAAACGTATTTGACACTAACACCCTATAACACCAACACCCTATAACGCCAACACTTTAATACCTTAAAACTTTAACACAACTACACCCCATGACAACAACTAACGTTTCTAACCGCCTAACCGAGCTTTTCGAAAAAAAGAAGAAAGGGCTTTTGAATATATATTTTACCGCAGGATTTCCGAAGTTGGAAGATACGATGACAATTATAAAAGCACTAGAAGAAGCCGGAGCCGATATGATTGAAATCGGAATGCCCTATTCCGATCCCTTGGCCGATGGTCCAACGATTCAAGAAAGCAATATTGTAGCCCTCGATGGTGGTATGACTTTAAAGGTATTGTTTCGTCAACTAGAAACACTAAGAACTGTAACGCAGTTGCCAATTATGCTAATGGGCTATTTGAATCCTGTAATGCAATACGGCGTGGAAGCCTTTTGTAAGAAAGCTGCTGAATGTGGCGTGGACGGTGTAATCCTTCCAGACATGCCTTTGGATGAATATCTGAAAGAATACAAAGAGATGTTCGAACAAAATAATTTGTCGAATGTATTTTTAGTTACGCCCCATACTTCCGAAGCACGCATGCGTTTGATTGATGAAAATACACAAGGTTTTATTTATGTAGTTTCTACCGATAGTACTACTGGAAATGCAAAAGATATTACAGGTGCAGAGTCCTATTTCAAAAGAGTAGAATCGTATAAATTGAAAAGTCCAAAGATGATTGGATTTAACGTGAAAGACAACGCAAGTTATACTTTTGCGTCTACTTATGCCGATGGCGCTATTATTGGAAGTGCCTTCATCAAAGCGATAGCGGACAGTAAAGATTTAAAAGGGGATGTAACGAAATTTGTGAAGATGGTGAAAGGGTAAGGCGCAAATTTCAAATCACATTAACCTTCTTCTCATTAAATTGTCTACTTGTTGGAATAAGGTTTGTGGCAACAGCGTTCTCCAATTGTCGAGTTCTAATGTTCCGCCAAAATTGATATACGAATCGATGTTGTATTTTTTCCATTCGTCCAACACATGTTCTCGGAAATTGATGGCGGCAATCCACCCGTCTTCTACATCCTCTAACCACTCTTCGTAATAACAGTCGTCTGAACCGTGGAAATTAAAAACGTTTTCGCCAACTAAAATGTATTTTTTTATGCCTTGGAGAGAAAGGTGGTCTAGCACATTGCGCTTGAGGTGCATGATGTCGTTGTGTAAAGCGTCGTTCCATTCGCCAAACAATTCCATGATTACGAATCCCAACTCATAATCGGCAAAAAGTATTTTTATATAAAGCGTTTCTGAGCCTATGTAATCCCAAAGGGGATGGATGTAATACCCGTAGATAGCATTGGTATAGTGTTGCGTATTGTATTCTACCTCATAAAAGGGCGATAAAGGGTCCTCCTCACTTTTGTAATAGTGGTCCCAACTATAAAAGGGTTCAATGTCTTGCATTTTATTCTTTATCAGGATTCGTAAGATTTTCTATATCTAGTAAATCTTTTAGTCGTCCACTAGATTTTTTCGCTTGAATCAAATCTCTATAATCAATCATATTTACCTCAACATCATCGAAGAAGACTTTACGGGCATTTTGAAAGGAAAAATCAAATTCAAGTCCTTTACATTGCGTCATGATGTCTATTTCAATTGGTCTTCTGCCGAATCGAAAAACTTCATTCCCTTTATTTAAAAAGTCGATTAAAGGAAAAATCGGTAGCCCAAATTCGATAAGGGAAAGTTTAAGTTTATAGTAATTATCTTTTGTTTGGTTTACCCATATATCAATATCGCCAGTAGTACGCGCATATCCATGAAATATTACTGCGTATCCGCCTACCAGTATATATTCAACATTATGGTTGTTTAGACATTTAATGAAATCTTCAAATTCAGTAAAAAGTATTTTACTCATATCGTTTAATCTCTCTTTAAAATCCGGAAGAAAGTTTTATCCATTTTCGGGGATTCTGAATTTAGAAATCCATAACAAACAGCATTAAGAATCATCGCGTATTCAAGCCGCTCATTTGGTGTTTTATTTTTCCAATAAAGGGCATCGTCATCTGCATTACTAAAAGTAGTAATTTCAAACGAAGTTCGATCTAGTTTTAGTTCTTTCATAGTTGTTATTTTAACCCATTTGCTCTATACCAGTCTACCGCTTTTCTTACACTTCCTTGTTCTTTGAGCAATTGCTCCGCCAATACAGCGTCAATCCCTAACTCATCCATAATCATATTGGTGCCCCGTTGCACCAACTTCAAATTACTTAGTTGCATGTCTACCATTTTATTTCCACGTACACGACCCAGTTGAATCATGATGGAAGTAGAAATCATATTAAGCGCTAATTTTTGAGCAGTACCTGCTTTCATTCTTGTGCTTCCTGTTACAAATTCGGGTCCTACAATTACTTCTACAGGATATTCGGCTGTGGCAGCAAGTTTTGAATCGGGGTTGCAACTGATACATCCCGTTAGAATATTATTTCGTTTGCAGGCTTCCAGACCGCCAATTACATAAGGTGTCCTTCCTGATGCGGCAATCCCTATGACGGTGTCTTGGCTGGTTATATTTTTTTCTAGTAAATCTTTCCAAGCTTGTTCGCTGTCGTCTTCCGCAAATTCAACGGCTTTTCGGATTGCGGTATCTCCTCCTGCTATAATTCCTATTACCATATCGTGCGGAACGCCAAAGGTGGGAGGGCATTCGGAGGCATCTACTATTCCTAATCTTCCACTGGTGCCAGCGCCAATATAAAAAAGTCTGCCGCCATTTTTCATTCGTTCTACCGTAGCGTCTACCAATTTTTCAATTTGGGGTATGGCTTTTTCTAACGCATTAGGCACGGTTTTGTCTTCGTTGTTGATGTTGCGGAGTAAGTCGTTTAGCGACATTTCCTCCAGTTGATTGTATTTCGAAGACGATTCTGTTACGTTCATGATGTTATCTTTTGCATGTGGTACTCTACAAGGCCATCCATTGGATTTGCTACCACGAAGTCTATCTTCAATCCTTTGTCTTGGGCTACGCTATCGAGCACTGGTCTTAGGTTTGCTGCAATAGAGCCGATGAATCGGATAGGAAGTGTTTTATGTTTTTCATAACGCTGTATACATTTGCTGAACAACTGTTCGAAATTTTCATACGCGAGTTGAAACATATAAGGATCTTCTTGGTTGATAACCACAAATGGCGCCAACGATGCAAGATAACGATTTGGAAACGGTTTTTTATACACTTTATCCATAATATCTTCCAAACGATCGGGTGTGAAGTCCTCAAATTTTTGCATTAAATGCTCTGGTAAAGCCTTGCGGATGTAATCGCGGGCGAGCATTTTTCCTAGAAAGCCGCCGCTTCCTTCGTCTGCCAGGGACAAGCCAGGAGAGTATATATTTTCTATAATTTTTTTTCCGTCGTAATAACAGGTATTTGCACCTGTACCAGCTATACAAGCAATACCTGGGGTATTCCCAAAGAGCGCTCGAGCAGCAGCAAGCATGTCATGATCAACATGTATAGCTGCAGTTGGAAATGCTTTTTCTAATCCTATTGCCACTATTACTTTTTGAGAGGCTCGTTCACACCCTGCACCATAAAAATAAAGTTCTTCCACCGCTTCTGATTTGGGAAGTAGCGGAAGTAAGTCTTTTAAAAGGGCAAGGTATATCTCTTCGGAATTTTGATAATACGGATTAAAACCAGCTGTTTTAAATTCATATTTTTCTGAATTTCTATCAATAAATACCCAACTTGATTTTGTAGATCCACTGTCTATGATTGCTATCATACTTTAATTTAGTAAATAGTTTACTTAGTCAAAAATAGTACTTTTTTTGGATACTTTTGCTACAAAAAGTACAACACAAATGAAGAAAACTGAATGTTTTCTTCATAATAGGCGCGAACAGGATGTTTGCGCCTATCGGTAGTTACGAATTATTTTTATTGATTGCCCTCTTGTATATTTCTACTATATCCTTTCTTAATTTTTTCGGAGAAATAATTTCTACCTCGTCTCCATACGACAACAATTCCATTATTAATTCGTAGGTGATATGAACGTAGAGTTTTATTTGAATCCCTTTCTCATTTTCTGAAACAAGTTTTTGTGAGTGATGCAGCGGGTAGGATTTTATGTACTGACCTTGTTCGTAAGGAAAAGCTAAAACCACTTCTTCCGGATCTGATTCTGTCGGAGCGGTAATGCCAAAACTGTGGCGAAACATATCGTAAACATTTATCGATTCTGTTTTGTTGAAAATCTTGCTGCTAATATTCAATTCTGAAATTCTATCTAGTCCGAATGTTTTTACAAAATTATCTTTTCGGTCTCTGGCAATTAAATACCAACGTCCTTTGAACTCCTTTAAAGCATAAGGTTCTACGATACGTTGCGTTTGTTCACCTTCCCAATATTTTAAATAAGAATACTCTATCAGAAAATTATTTTGTATGGCATGAAGTAAGCCGTACATATTTTCTGTGCCAAGCGGTTTTCGTTGTTCGGGATAAAGAAAAGGTGAAAGATTTCCTGCGAGGTTAATCCCATTTAGTATTTCAATAGTTTCCAGAAGACGATAACCATTTTTTAGTGAAGGGTGCTCTTCGGCAATAAAATAGGCTTGTTCTTTTGTAGAATATTTAATTTCTATTTCAAAGATGGAATTTATTTCATCCAAGTCTCTCTGAAAGGTACGCTTAGAGATGCTTAAATTGTGGTCTACCGCCTCGGGACTAGTTTTAAGAAAGTTATTTATCTCTTCAAAATTTGCTTTTTTGCTGTACCGCAATTTTTTGATGATAAGAATATAACGTAGAATGTAATCGCGTTTCGACATGGGCTGTTTATTTTTCTCAAATTTAAGCTGAGATTACGACAAAGTGTGACGTTGTAGAATTATTTATGTATACTTCATTGCCTTTTAACTAGCTTTTTTGTATTTTTGGTTAAACGGATGAATTTATGATAACCAAAACTAAATTAATTAGTTCTCTCGATAATTTACCTGAAAACTTAACCGTAGATCAGGTAATTGACCATATTATTTTTGTAGAGAAAGTCCAAAAGGGCATGTCAGACTCGGAAAATAATAGAGTAAATACAAAAGAAGAAGCAACGCAAAAATTGGGTAAATGGTTAAAGTAGTATGGACTGATTCTGCCATTCAAGATATCAACGACATTGGTGAGTATATTGCAAAAAATTCTATTCGATATGCAGAGATTACAGTCCAAGAACTTTTTGAATCTGTTGACATTTTAGCGAACCATCCCAAACTCGGCATTATTGTTCCTGAATTTGACAGTGAATTTATTCGGCAACTATTAAAAGGGAATTACAGGATAGTATATCAACTTGTTGATGAACATAGAATTGACATCCTAACCGTGCACAATGGAGCTAGATTGATTTCAAACACAAGTACATTTAAAAAGAAAAAGTGAGCAATTTTTTAAACTAGTCGTCCGACGGCTATCGAAATTTCGGGTCTACCTTCAACACAATCATAGCTGCTGCAAATGCGTCACTGGCGGCATCGTGATGGTTTAGTGGGATATCTAAATAACGGCTCACGGTAGAGAGTTGATAATTTATCAAGTGCGGAAATGCTTTTCTACTTAACTGACAAGAACAAAGTTTGGAATAGGATGGTATTGGTATATTGTAATGACGAAGCGAAGCTTCCATTACTCCAGCATCAAACGAGATGTTATGAGCTACAATGGTTTTGTTTTCCAGAAAAGGAACTATTGATTCCCATATTTCGGCAAAGGTAGGTGCGTTTTTTGTTTCCTGCATTCCTATGCCATGGATCTCTGTGAACCGTTCTAAAAAATAATTTGGCTCCGGTTTTATAAGAGAAGAAAATTTATGAACCACCTCGGCATTTTTTACCACCACTAAACCAATTTGACAAATGCTGGTTCGGTGGTAATTTGCGGTTTCGAAATCTAGGGCGGTGAAGTGCATAGCTTGTGTTTAGTTGTAATTTAATAGTTTATGTTAAATGAGCAAAGCCGTATGAAGGATATTTCTACTATTTACGGAGTTGCCATTGATCATTCGAATTTCAATAATACAACTGTCCGAAAGTTATTGGGAGTTACTCCCCAAAATCATAATACACCAAATATTTTTTATCTGAAACTACGATAGAAAATCTTGGCTTTTCATTTCCGTATTCTGCAAGATATGCTTTCTTCAGCGCTAAACATTGTATATATTCTTTCTCCCGAATTCTACTATAATATGCTTCTTCGTATTTCTGCCTATATACCCATTCCTCTTTTTCAGCTTTTATTTTTTGTAAATTTTCTTCGGTGTATTTTTGAAAGTCTATTTTTTTGTATACAAAACCATGTTCATAGATAAGTTGATTTATTCGTTCTTTTAAAACCAAATTATCTTCGCAGGCTATTAAAAGGAAATTTAATTCTTCTTCTATTTTGGAATATTGCTCGTTCATAGAGTTACTATATATAACAAAAATAGTATTGGGTTACGCCAAATTATGTCGTGGGGGAGATTTTTTTAGTAGAGAATAGGAATATTCTATTCGTTAAGGATTTTCAGTTGATTTCCACTCTTTTACGGCACGGATAATTTCATTCGTATGTCCACCTTTGGCCTAATTGCCGATGAGTGGAAGATAACAAAGTATAAACGATTATCTCTTTTCTACGTGACGCTGCAAGAAATTTTTCCTACGTCATACTTTGTCGTACTTTCAGTATAAATTTCGAAAAGTATGAATATTATAGCCATTTCTGACACTCACGGATTACACGACCAGCTGACAATATCACCAACGGACATTTTACTCCACACGGGAGATATAACCCAATATGGTACAAAGGAAGAAGTGGAAGATTTTCTGAATTGGTTCTCTAAACAAAGTGCTACGTATAAAATATTTATAGGAGGTAACCACGATTTGTATTTGGAACAAGAGAAAAGTGAATTTAAAAAAATGCTAAAAAAATACAAACATAAAAATGTAGTCTATTTAGAAAATAATTCGATTCTGATTGAAGGTATTTCTATTTGGGGCTCTCCTGTTTGCCCTCCTTTTCTTGGAATGGCTTTCAATCGTAAGGATAATGAACGAGAAAAAATATGGCGAAAGATTCCAGATACTACAGACATTATCCTTACCCACACGCCTCCGTATTCTATACTGGATAAAGGATTCGGATGTTCGTCTTTGTATTCTGCTGTTATGAAAATAAAACCTCACCTCCATATATTCGGTCATATTCATTCTGAATACGGAGAAGTGAAGCAAGAAGGAATACATTTTATCAACGCCTCAGTGGCGGGGGAGATTGATTATGTGGAGATGGGGGAATGTAGGATGGTGAATGGGGTGGTGCAAATTGTTTATTTGGATTGTTAATGCACCTAAAAGAATATTGAGACACAATATGTTAGTTTTTTTAAATAATTATTATCTATCTTGTGTCTTACATTGAAATCATAACTAAATAAAAAATTGAAATGGCAGCATTTAATCTTCTCGAATTATTTAATGGAAAAATATTTAGAATCCCTGATTTTCAAAGAGGTTATGCTTGGGAAGACAAACAGTTACATGAATTATGGGACGATATAGAAGAGATTTCGACAGAAAAAAATGGTGGATTTAAAAAACATTATACGGGGACAATTTATTTAGAAGAATGTATCCCTCACGAAAGTGAAAAATGGCTTTCTGGTGTAAGGTTTTATAATATTATAGATGGACAACAAAGACTTACAACAATTAGTATTTTCATTTTTGAACTACTCAAATTTGCAAATGAAGGTTATAGTAGTGAAAGCAAAGATGACTTAAAGAAAGCCTTTATTTCCAAAACAAACACTACTGGCAATAGCACAATTTACAAATTTAGTTATGAACGTGATGACAATAATTATGCATTTTTGCTAAATAGTATTTTTGAAGATAAGACATCTATTCTTAGCGATAATTCTTTAAATTTATATACAAAAAATCTTACATTTGCCAAAGATTTTTTTGCAAAAAAACTAAAAGATCTTAGCTATAAACAAAGAGAAACTATTTTTATTAAACTCACAACTTCTTTACAATTTGATATTAGGACAATTGAAAAGGACTTGGATGTTCAAGCCGTATTTGAAACAATGAACAATAGAGGAAAGCCTTTATCAACATTAGAGAAATTAAAGAATAGGCTAATCTATCTGACTGAAAAATTAGATTGCAAAAAAGAAGACAGAGAAAACTTAAGAAATAAAATCAATAAAGCTTGGGGTAAAATATATTCTTGTTTAGCCAAAAATCCCAATTCTATTTTAGATGAAGATGTTTTTCTTTCGGCTCATCTTTCATTGTATAGAAAGCCAAAGGATGCTGTGTTCTCAGAGATGAATGCCGAGGAAAAAGTTTTTCAAATGTTTTGTAATAAATCAGAAAAATTTGATAGGGATGAAACTGGAGAAAAGGAATTAGCAGTTTCATTTAATAAAATTGAAGATTACATAATAAAATTATCTGAAGCGGCACCAATTTGGTATGAAATACATAATCCAAGTTCTCTAATTCAAAAAAAGATTCTATTACTTAATAATGGAAAGGAATTAAAAGTATTTTTACTCGCATTGTTTCTGAAAATTGATATTGAAAAATTAGGTTATTTATTGATTAATATAGAAAAAATATTATTCAGAAATAAGGTATTATGGTTATTTGATGAAAGAAATGTGGCAAATTGGGCTCGAGATATTTATTCTGATGAAGATAGTTTGGATGGCATAAACAAAAAAATTGAAGAGTTGATTCAAACGCCTTTATTAACTCAAAGTTTAATACTTTCAATGAACAATTTATATACTTATGAAAGAGGAAATAAGGGATTTCATAGATGGGGTGCATTAAAATATTTTTTGTTCTCTTATGAAGAAAGCCTAAAAATTGAATTTAATGAAACTGATAACAAGGTAAACATTGCGGATTATGAATCCACAACAATTGAACATATTGTGCCGCAACAATTTCTGGAAAATTGGTCAAGTGTTGTAAATGAATTTATAACTGGAATAGATGAAGACAAGATATTAATAGCCCAAAGAGTTTTGATAAACACATTAGGCAATCTTACAATTTTAAAAGGTGGAAAAAATTCCTCTTTAGGCAATTTAGGCTGGGATTATAAGAAAAAAAGATTTGAAACCGGCTCATACAACGAGATAGATATAAGCCGAAACTCAGAGTGGTCAAGTAGGGAAATTTACCTTCGTGGAATTAAAATGGTGGTCTTTTTGGAAAGCAAAATTTCAGGATTAAAATTTTCTGAAGAGGAGAAATTTAAGCTGCTTTTTTATGATAGTTCAATAATTCAAAAATTTACAGAATAAAAAAATAACTATAAATCCCCAATAACCCTAAAATAATTCTCCAACAACGATACAATCTGCACCCTTTACTCAAGGTTTGGACTTATGTAAATTTTGAGTCTTAATTTACGTAAGTCCAAACCGCTTTCGTAAACTAACCATTTTACACAAGCATAACCATCAGGTAATAAATTCCCATTTTCATCTTCGCCAAGGTCGTTGTCAAAACTGATAAAATCAGGCACTCCATTTTTTTATATAAGATACAAAAGAATCGTAATCCCTTAGAATTATGAATTCAGGGCATGGTTTTTTGTAAATCATATCTATTGTTCTAATGTCGTCTAAGAAGATTTGGTAGCCCATTTTTTATTTTGTCATTGTTAGTAATTGTTGTAAATCAGGTTCATTATCTCCAATCAATTTTGCCCAATGTTTATAGTCAAATCCTCTACTACCACTTGGATGATTAATGAAAATTAATTTCATTTTATGATTGCCTTTTGAAAGGGTTATTATTTTTTCCGTTACATAAAATTCGTCTACAGTTCTCTCCCAACTTGTCTCATTGTTATTTAAATAATATCCAAGTCTGCCACAACTGGATTTACCAAGAACAATGCAAGTAGTAGGTTTAATAATTTCTACTAAACTAAAAAATACTGCCCAACTATCATCAAAATCTTTATCACTCGGTCGTTCTTTAATTGAAGTCATAAGCCTTTGAACCAAATTCCAATAGGTTACAGATTCCCATAGATAATTACCTTGTTCCATGGTTGGATTGTCCATTGACAAAAGAACCTTTTCAACATTTGTATAAATCTTTCCTTTACTTCCTGAAAATCGTTTGCCTATCAAAATTCTTGTTGCGTCAACATTGTCCTCCTGCCATTCGTCTCCATCCTCATATTGACTTTCTCCAAGAATAACTGTTTTTGTGCTGTTGTAATTTTGCCCAATCCAAGGAAGCCATTTTAAACCTACCACTTTGGTCATTTGGCTGTCAAGTTCTGTGAATAGATGTTTTTGAAATTCCATTTGTTTTAGTTTTTAATTATTCGCCTACTCTTGTCAGTTTTCAGCTTCCCCGTTTTCTACAAAGTTAGTTAGTTTGTCTGTCAGCCAAAACGTGTCGTGATGAACGGTCGTCCTAACAGGTAACTTTGTTTATACTTGAATATATTTTATAAAAATAACTATAAAGGACGACATAGTATGACGTAGTAAATTTTTATTTTTGTAAAAACAAAAGCACTACAATTTATTTATGGATGATGAACTACTCGAAGGAATGAATACCTCTGAATACATTAATGAAATTTTGTCAAAAGAGGCTACTCAAAATTTCTTATTTGCAGCACAACAGCTTATTGATTTCTTAGAAATAGAAAATCCTGTAGAGGAAGTTTATAAGACAATGGCACACGAACTGCTAACGGAAGTGTATTGTGCAGGACTCAAACTGGAACAAATAGAGTTGTCTTCTTTTCGCTTTGACAATGAAACGTATCGCGAAGAGACAGAATTATTTTTAATGAACGATATAAAGACGTTTAACAATAAATTATTTTGGAATTCTTTTTATGAAGTAGTCGATCCAATAATTAAAGAAGAAAATTTTGAGAAAACTCCTTCCAGGAAAATTTCATACAGACAAGAACCGGTTGCAATATCCATGTTTGATTACTTCCGATTTGTTTATGAAGAACTTAAATTAGAATTAAATAAAATATATGGATTACGCAGCGATGAAGCCATAGAAGATGCTCTCTGGCAATTGAAGTGGGGGTTTACCAATTCTTGGGGTTGTCGTTGTGTAGGGCTAATTAGAGTATTACATCTTATGCCGTAGATGCTTTACATAATTTTCGGGTTCTGTTTCCTCGGCGGTTTCGATGAAAATACAGTATTTAGAAACTTCCAAAAGTTCTACTCTTTCTTTTGCAAAATTAATGTTGTGGGCAATCAATTTATTACTAGAAGGGAGCGGTACGAAAAGGTAAGCAGTCAACCCGATTCGAAATTGTAACTGGTGCAACAATAAAGCGATCATTCCAGATCCGGTTCTGCCTCCCAGAGTGGTGAATACGTATATGTTTGAATATTTTTTGGTAAGAATTTTTTTCAATTCTTTATTTTTATAATACATAAAATAGGCTGTTTCACCTACCATGGCTTGTTCGGAACACCCGTAGGGGAAATCCCCCAATTTGAAAGTATTGGAGTGGGCAATAGGGGATTCGTAGTTTGTATGAAGTGCCACGAAAACAGTATTCTCATGGTTGTGTTTAAACAGTTCTGCTAACTTGATTCCCGAATTGCCAAGTCCAATAATTAAATTTTGATTCTTCAAAATGTTGTCAAGTTAGACTTTTTCTACTTTCAAATAAACATCACTTAATCCACCATTTTTCTTAATATCAATGCCGTAGACACGCATAAAGGCATCCACAACTTCGTGTCCTCCATTTGTAGATACTGGGTTTGAATAACTGGACGAAACTTCTACGGACATTCCCTTTTCTAAACGAATACCATTAGTGTATTTATTTTGTTTTACTGTAATTCTGAATAGTGCCATATTATTGTTGATTTATTTTTACCTACTCTGTATAGTTTTCGGTTTCCCTATAAGACAAAGATAGAGATCCGCTAAGCCAAAAGATGACGTAGCTAAAAATTAATATTTAAATTTTATTCCGACATAGAATGACGTACCGCCCTTCTATTTTTGCTTATGTAATTTTAACTATAAAACTATGAACGGATATTGTGGAATCGGAATTTATCATTCAAAAAGTCAAAAAAATATTGGAACTTTATGGCGAAGTGCTATGCTTTTTAAGGCTTCTTTTATTTATACGGTTGGAATTGAATTTAAAAAAAATCAACCTACAGATACCTATAAATCATGGCGACAGGTGCCTATGTTGTACTACAATACGATTGAGGATTTCATAAAACATCTTCCCTGCGAAAGCCAATTAATCGGGGTGGAACTAACAGAAGATGCAGAAGACATTGTTGAGTTTGTGCATCCAAAAAGAGCCGTATACTTGCTCGGTACTGAAACTACGGGGTTGCCTCCAGAAGTATTGGCTCTTTGTAAAAAGGTAATTAAACTTCCAGGTAAGTTTTCCATGAATGTATCTACTGCTGGAAGTTTGGTTCTATATGACCGACATTTAAAGGAGAAAAAGAAAAAACAGAAAATAGAAGAATAAATTAGCTAAGCGATAGCAAATCAATCGACGACTTATTGAAAGTACTTCTGGGTCGGAGTTGCCGACTAAAAAACAGCAACAATTCCTACCCCAAAACCCCCACAACTTTAAATTTATCAAACACATTCATCGTATGTGGTGCGTCTTTTAGTTCTGCTGTAAGGTCTTGTCCCGCCCAATGTTCGTAATGTTTCCCATCTCTCCATAATTTTGATTTAGAAACATCGTAGATGAAACCATCGTAGGCACACCAAATTTCTTCTTTATCTTTCCCATTTCTCAAAGCGAGTTGTGAAACGGTGTATTTTTTCAGAGTGCTATCGTTACGTTCTGACATTAGTTTTCGTAATTATAAAAATTGTAATCTTTTATTAGTGTGTCCAATAATTTGAAAGAAGACATCGTATTAAATTCTACGTTTGCTATTTCTTTTACTTTTTTGGCGAGTTGGTCAATATGTTTCGGATTTTTATTTTTCTTATACATCTCAAGCGCCTCCTTAATGGTATTGATGTCTTTGTCGCTAAACCGTAAAACGTCTGTAAAGGTAGGTTTGTAATTGTGTTCTACGATCTTGAGTATCGTATCTTCGAGGGTAGCTCTTTTTTTGATTTTCACAACGGTAGTATCGGCTACTAGATCGCCTATCCGTTGTTCTTTTTTGGAAATGGAGATGGATACGATTGCAAGTATATACGTCATAGGAAGTGTATCAATAATCCTAAACAACCATCTTAGTACATAATCTCCCAAGCCAGGCGGAGAACCGTCCAGTTTTATTACTTTTATCTTCATTATTTTTTTGCCAGGAGATTGTCCGTTTAGGAAGACTTCGAATAAGATATCATACAAACCTATGGGAATATAGAGTAGGATGAAGAAGAGTAGTTTCCCTGTTTCTGAGGTTATTAAATCGAAAATGTGGAAAATCTGGAAGAACAATAGATAACAGACAAAGACATACGCTATTTCGAATAACAAGTCGAGTATTCCAGAAAGAATTCGGTCTCCAGCTCCCGCCAGTTCAAATTCAAGTAATACATTCTGTGTTGTTTCTAATTTTATTCTAGCCATTAATTTTTATGCTGTTTTCAAAAATAAGTAATTTTTCAATTAAAATTTCTATATTGAATTGATTATTTACCTTTAAACCAAAATTATTAATCAGGATCGAAGGGTATTCCCTATAAGATTGTGGTAGTTGTTACGCTAATGAGGGAAGTTGTATTTTTAAGAAAAAACGAGAAAAAGTGGAGAGCAGTAGAGGAAATGCTTTCTGGAAACTTTCCTATGAATCCAGATAAGCTTGCTGATCTTTATATAGAGATGACCGACGATTTGGCTTTTTCACAGACCAATTATCCAGAGAGCAAAACCACCATTTATTTAAATGGAATAACGGCTGAACTATACCAAGTCGTTTATAGAAATAAGAAAGAAAAATCAAATCGATTTGTAGATTTTTGGGCAAGAGAATTGCCAAAAGAATTTCGCCAATCGCAGAAGCATTTAGGATATGCGTTTATAATTTTTGCTGTATCGGTGCTGATTGGGGCGGTATCCACTTCTTACGACGAGGGTTTTGTCAGGGTTATTCTTGGCGATAATTATGTAAATATGACGTTGGAGAACATTGAAAAAGGCGATCCAATGGCTGTATATAAAGATGCCGAGTCGGACAGTATGTTTTATTCTATCACTACAAACAATATAAAAGTTTCTTTTTATGCTTTTGTGCTAGGCATATTTTTTTCACTAGGGAGCGCTTGGATTCTTTTTAAAAATGGGATTATGCTAGGGGCATTTCAATGGTTCTTTTATCAAAAAGGACTTTTTATGACTTCCTTTCTCACGATATGGATTCATGGCACGTTAGAAATATCGGCGATAGTAATAGCAGGAGCAGCAGGTTTTGTTTTGGGTAACAGCATACTCTTCCCAGGCACTTTCAGTCGGACGGTATCGCTTATAAAAGGTGCGCGAAGAGCGGTAAAAATTTGCGTAGGATTAATTCCAATTTTCATTGCGGCTGGATTTCTAGAAAGCTACGTTACTCGACTTACCGATGCTCCTATCGCTGTCAAATTGCTTATAATAATAGGTTCGCTGAGTTTTATCCTCTATTATTATGTATTGCTTCCTATCTTGTTGAATAGGAAAGAACAGCCAAAGGTTTCGGATGTAACTATCGGAGGACTTCAAAAATTGTTGGAAGAAGAGGCCTTAACTAAATCGTAACGACGTGAAAAAAATTTTATACATAGTTGCTATTTTTTTTCTAATAAGTATAGGATGTCCTGCGGCTAAAGATAGTGCGGTAGTGCAGTATGAGCAGAGTACTGTCTTGCCAGAAAGAAATTTCGACAAACAGAAATTAGCGGAAGCAAAAGCGAATCCAGCTTTCAAATATGACCTTACCCGAAAGGTAGAGGAACCTTCTTTGCTTGATAAAATTTTATATAAAATAATTTCCTTTATTATAAGCGTCCTTTTCAATCCTACAGGTTCAGCAGAAAGCATACTCTTTTATATCATTTGTACTGCCTTAATTGTGGGGCTAATTTTTGTTATTTTGCGGATGAATGCGGTTGGAATATTTTCAAGGAGCAAAGTGAACAAAAAAAATGGACTTGATTTTTCCGAATCTATTGAAGATATTAATGCGCTAGACTTTGACAAACTGATTGACGAGGCGGTAAAAGCGGGAATGTATAGAAGAGCGGTACGTTTATATTACCTTAAATCGTTGAAGCAGCTTTCGGATAGAAGTTTAATAAGTTGGGAAATAAATAAAACAAACCGAGATTATTTGTATGAATTAAAAACCCCTGCACTACGCTCCGGATTTGAGGCTATCACCTATGTATATGAGTATGTATGGTACGGTAATACAGAATTAGATGCAGAGAAATTCTATAAAGTAAAATCAACGTTTCATCAGTTCTATACTCAAACATCATCAGCAAAATGAAAAAGGCTATTCCTTTCTTATTAATAGGAGTGTTGGTGCTTTTTGTAGTACTGGTTCAATTCTATTTTCCAAAACCGATGAATTGGAAAGAGACCTTCGAAGAAAACGATAAAAATCCTTATGGAGATTTTATCTTATATGATTTTATGGAGGATCTTTTTTTGGGCAAAAAAATTGAGGTGAAAAAACAGACCGTATATGAAGTGTTGGATTATTACGATTATGCAGCAACGGATCAGAGCCAAAGCGACTCAAGCTTACTAGATTCTGTAAATCTTGGAGCTCTTGTAGATGAAAATCAGGATAATGGGAAGGACAGAATAGACACTTCCGTTTCAGCTTTCGACACGCAGTCAGAGGATGCATTACAGAATTTGAAAATCATTCCAGATATACAAGGTCAATCTGATTCGGCGTCGGCAGCGCTTAAAAATTATATATTTATAAATTCTTCGTTTGCTCCTGGCGAGACGGATGCCAAAGCATTACTGGATTTTGTAGACAAGGGGAATACCGTTTTTATTGCAGCACAAGAAATAACGGGCGTATTGGCAGATTCACTCAAAATTGAACTTAAAATTGGTTATTATGAACAAGCATTTAATAAAACGGATTTAGAATCGGGGCCTAAAAAAGATTCTATTTACCTTACGTTGTTGAATACTAAATTAACTACGTACAATAAAAAATATTGGTACCGAGACGGCACTGTTACCGGATATTTTTCTGCTTTTGATACTTCTCAGACAGTAGTTTTAGGTAAGAATAGTAATGGACAAGCCAGTTTTATTTGCGTGTCGTTTGGAGCAGGTGTATTTCTAATTTCCTCCACGCCGCTGGCCTATACCAATTATAATATGCTGCTGGCA
This sequence comes from Cytophagales bacterium, assembly GCA_043718845.1. Lineage (GTDB taxonomy): Bacteria > Bacteroidota > Bacteroidia > Cytophagales > Cytophagaceae > JANYCO01. The sequence continues at coordinate 7,244 of JAYSUZ010000134.1, read as the reverse complement.
AATAATGCCGAGTTTATTTCCGCTTCGCTTTCTTACCTTCCTGTTCGGGATACATATTGGGATGAATATTATAAAAATTTTAGGGAGATTGATTCGAATACGCTTCGGTTTATAGAAAGTCAGCCGCCACTTTTTTGGGCTTATTATATAGCATTAATTTCATCTTTTATATATATTATATTCGAAGCAAAAAGAAGGCAACGGATTATCCCTATTGTGGAGCCTCCCAAAAATACGACAGTAGCGTTTGTAAGAACTATTGGAAGGATGTATTTTCAGAATGGAAACCATAAAGATATTGCGTCTAAAAAGATTTATTATTTCTTAGAATACATACGCACCAAATTTTTTCTTACTACAACTATTTTTGATAAAGAATTTATAGATAAAATAGTAGAGCGCTCTGGAATGGAAAAGGGCAAGGTATCTCAATTGTTTGCACTGATACAGCATATTCAAAAAGCGAACAGTATCAATCAATCAGACCTAATGGAATTGAACAAGCGGTTGGAGGAATTTAAAAATAAAGAATAAGAATTTTTGTTTATTTCTTATTTCAAAAAAATAAAGTAAAAAGACATAACAAAATTAAAAATGGAAAATCAGGAATTATTTAACAATAGAACAGATCTTTCTGATCTCAAACAAGCAGTAGAGCAGCTGCGTGTGGAAATATCTAAAATAGTAGTAGGTCAACATCAGATGGTAGACTTGATCTTATCTGCTCTACTTGCCGATGGCCATGTGCTTATTGAAGGCGTGCCAGGCGTTGCAAAAACACTTACTGCAAAGATCGTAGCGCGTACTATTTCTGCAGGGTTTTCTCGTATTCAGTTTACGCCCGATATGATGCCCTCCGATGTTTTGGGAACGTCTATATTTAATATTAAAAATACGGAATTCGAATTTAAGAAAGGCCCTATTTTTTCCAACATCGTTTTGATTGATGAAATTAACCGGGCTCCTGCAAAAACGCAATCGGCTCTTTTTGAAGTCATGGAAGAAAGACAGATTACTATTGATGGGAAAACATATACCATGGATGCCCCATTTATCATTCTTGCCACACAGAATCCCGTGGAGCAGGAGGGTACTTACCGCCTTCCAGAAGCGCAGTTGGACCGTTTTATTTATAAGATAGAAATTGGATACCCTTCTATGGAAGAGGAAGAAAAAATACTTACCGGATTTCACCAACGCAAAAGCTCTAATGATTTAAGTACAATCACACCAGTTTTAAGTGGAGCACAAATACAGAAATACAGAGCGATTGTAAACGGTTTGCACATTGAGCAGAACCTACTTCGCTATATCAGTCAGCTAGTAAATCAGACCCGCAACAATAGCGCTTTGTATCTTGGGGCTTCTCCTCGAGCTTCTATTGCGATTATGCGTGGAGCAAAGGCTATGGCTGCCATGCGTGGGCGTGATTTTGTAACACCCGAAGATATTAAAGACGTTACCTATCCAGTATTGGGGCATAGGATTATGCTTACTGCTGAGAAAGAAATGGAAGGGGTAACTGCTAAAGATATTATAAAAGATATTATCAATAAAATAGAAGTGCCAAGATAAGTCGATGAAGTCTGTTTTTAAATTTATTGTAACCTTATTTAACAATCCTATTTTTCTTAAAAGTAGGCTGTTTATCGCTATAGGTATCTTGGTAGCAATGTTCTTGTTGGGCTTTGTATATATTGGATTGTTCGTTATTGCTAAGGTTGCTTTTATCTTATTGATGGCTGTTGTACTACTAGAAATTTATCTTCTATTTTCGCAAAAAAATCCTTTGATAGGCAAGCGCGACTGTGCCGATAGGCTTTCTAACGGAGATGAAAACAATGTTTATCTGTATTGTGAAAATCGTTTCAGATTTAAAATTCGACTTACTCTATTGGACGAACTACCACATCAATTTCAAATTCGTGATTTCAATTTTACCCTTTCACTTGAACCAGGAGAAAGTAAGTCAATTCTATATAAGTTGCGTCCAGTGCGCCGTGGAGCGTATGATTTTGGCGTTTTATATTTCTATGTGAGTAGTCCGATAGGATTTATTTCTAGGAGATTTTCGTTTGCTGAAAATAAAATAGTACCCGTTTATCCATCGTATTTACAAATGCGCAAGTATGAATTAGTTGCGATTTCAAATCGACTTACTGAAATAGGAATAAAGAAAATACGTAAAATAGGCCACAACCGAGAGTTTGATCAGATAAAAGAATACATCAGCGGCGACGATTTGCGCACGGTAAATTGGAAAGCTACGGCTCGGAAAGGCGCATTGATGGTAAACTCCTATCAAGACGAAAAATCACAGCAACTCTATAGTGTCATAGACAAAGGGCGTGCTATGAAAATGCCTTTTGAAGGGATGACGTTGCTGGATTATGCCATCAATGCCAGTCTTGTGATTTCAAATATTGCAATAAAAAAAGACGATAAGGCAGGATTGGTTACGTTTTCAAACCGTATAGGATCCATTTTAAAGGCAGACAAAAAAAGTATACAAATGCAACTTATCATGGAGTCGCTGTACAACCAGGATATGCGGTTTCAAGAATCTGATTTTGGAAGGCTCTATCGTAATATAAAAACACACTTGCGGCAACGTAGTTTAGTTATGTTGTATACGAATTTTGAATCGTTGGTGTCTATGAATAGACAACTTCAATACCTTCGTAAAATAGCAAAAGATCATTTGCTCGTTGTTATCTTCTTTGAAAATACAGAATTAGCAACGCTCTCTCTAGGCGACGCAGGTTCTACCGAAGAAATTTATATAAAAACAATTGCCGAAAAATTCACTTTCGAGAAACGGCTCATTGTAAAAGAACTTCAAAAATATGGTATACATACTATCCTCACTTCTCCTCAAAACCTTACGGTGGCGAGTTTGAATAAGTATTTGGAATTGAAATCTAGAGGGTTGTTGTAGAAATTTAAATAACTAAAAATGTATGAAAAAAGCTACCCTTCTTCATCTGCGTATACCCTTTTCGATATACCTCATGCCGTTCTTTTGTTTTGCTGCAAGCCAGTCCGTTCATCCAAATTTTATTCATTTATTTTTATCCTTCATTATTATTCATCTGTTTTTCAACCCTGCCAGCAACGGGTTTAACAGCTATTACGACAAAGACGAAGAAAGTATCGGAGGGCTTGAAAATCCGCCACCAGTGGACAAGGAATTGCTCTACGTTTCTTTGGCGGTAGACCTTATTGGACAGTTGCTCTGTTTTCTTATTAGCTGGCAATTTGCGGTAATGATTTTTAGTATTGGTCTGATGTCTAAAGCGTATAGTCATCCTGCCATACGTTTGAAAAAATACCCAATAGTGGGATTGTTGACCGTTGCCTTTTTTCAAGGGGCATGGACATTTCTTATGGCTTTACTGGCTATTGATGAGTTGTCTTTTGGGGACTTGTGGAATGAAAAAACATTGTATGCAGCAGGATTGTGTTCTGTGCTCTTGTTTGGCTCTTATCCTATGACACAAGTGTATCAGCATGGCGAAGATGGGCGTAGAGGAGACAATACAATTAGTAGAATGTTGGGGATAAGAGGGACATTCTATTGGACGATTGCGGTCTTCTCGTTGGGCACGGCTGGCTTTGTGCACTATTTTCTAACCTATTATTCACTGACCATAGCCCTATTATACCCCGTTTTTATGACTCCTACGCTGGTCTATTTTCTATTGTGGTTTCTTAGAGTCCTGAAAGATGAAAAAGCCGCAGATTACCGCTCTACGATGAATCTCAACAAAATATCTTCGCTTAGTTTTATAGCCTTGTTTACATTTCTGTACTTTTACACCTCTAAATTTTTATAAAAGCTAAAATATTCCGACTATTGTAAAACAATTTAACTACTTAAAAACGTGCAAAAAATTTCGATAGCCCTAAACGCAGTGTTACTTATAGCCGTAGGCGTATTATTTTACCTAGTATTTTCTCTTAAAAACCAAGTTTCAGGAGGGGTTATGGATGGGAACGACAGCCTTTCTGTTGCAGTAATTCCATTGCCTAAAGCAGATGGTAAAATTATGTATGTAAACATAGACTCTTTGAAAGCTAAGTACGATTACTTTTTAAAGATTGAAGCTCAATTGTTGAAAAAAGGAAAATCGAACGAAGCAGAGATAAAAAGTATGTACGCTGGGTTTCAGCGAAACTATCAGAAATACCAAGAGCAAGGTCAAGCAGGTACTATGACTGAGCAGCAAATGGAAATGGCGCAAATGGATATGGCTCAGCAAGAAAAAACAATCCGAGAAAAGGAAGAAGTTATCAGTCAAAATTTTTCTAAAGAAGCTGAAAAGATGAACGAGCAATTCCTAAAATATGTACTCGATTATTTGAAGAAAAAAAGTAAGGAACATAATTATTCTTATGTAATGGGCTACGTGGAAGGCTCTAATTTATTGTATGTGAACGACAGTCTTGATATTACAAAGCAAGTAGTAGGCGGGCTTAACAGTGAATACAGGGCTACTACAAAGAAATAAGCGCTTCATTCATGCACAAGAAATTATCTAAATATGTTATGATAGGGATTGCCATATTATTGGCAGAACTCTTAAATGCATTTTTTCTTTTGATTATGGAGAAATATAAAAGTAGTGAAATGCCCTATCGTTCTTCAGCCATTCAAATGGTAGCGTCACTTGTTGTTTATTATCCTGTTTTTACATTTCTAGAAAAATATTTTAAATCGGGTTCTAAAAATCTAATCGTAAATACGAAGAAAATAGCAAAGCACAATTATGGAGGACTAGTACTTGCCTTTGCTGTTGCTTTTCTGCTGATATGGATAATAATGGTTAGAATCTGGTACAATAGAAATATTTTTGCGGATGTTGCACAGTGGATTGGAAATGCTATTTAAATTCGAAGTATGTTTATTGTAGATTATTTAGGTAAGTTGATTTGGCCCATTGTACTTCTGTCCACAAGTATTTCTATTGGAGTGGGGCTAGAAATTTTTTTTAGAGTTAAGTTGAAAAAAATATTATCAAAAAACAATTGGTTACAAAGCGGTCGGGTTTTAAAAGCATTTAGAGGAATTACGTTTATTATTTTTCTGGGCATTGGAATTTATTTGTTTGTGAACAATCTTTCAATAGACGGAAAAATTGGGGAGTATTTGTCGAAATCATTAGCCGTAGCGCTTATCCTTTCGGCTACCATTCTCGTTTCAAGAGTAGTAGTAGCCTACGTGAGCAATGATGCGGACAAAAATAATGAATTCCAAAGCACTTCTATTATTACAAATATCACACGCATTATTATTTTCTGTATTGGTGTGGTGGTGATGCTTCATACGTTAGGAATTTCTGTGACGCCTATGCTTACGGCCTTAGGTGTTGGAGGTCTTGCGGTGGCGTTGGCGCTTCAAGACACATTGTCCAATCTTTTTGCTGGGATATTTATCATAGCTTCGAAGAAGGTTCGGATTGGAGATTATATAAAATTGCAATCCGGCGAAGAAGGATTTGTAGAGGATATTAGCTGGAGAACGATTACAATTAAAGAAACTACCGACACTACCGTAGTAGTGCCTAATTCGAAATTGTCTACCGCTATTTTCAAAAATTATGATTTACCAATTAGAGAAGTATTATTTTCGGTACAGCTGATGGTCAGTTTTGACAACGACATGGATTTGGTAGAAAAAATTTGTGTAGATACTGCAAAAAGAGTGATTGAGAAAATGCCAAATTGCGTAAAGACACATAAGCCATTGGTGCGATTTCATACGTTCACAGAGGCAGGACTACAATTTGGAGTGGTGTTTCGTGTTACAGAGGCTATAGATCAAGGCCCGGTGAGGCATGAGTTTATTAAAGAAGTACTAAAAGCTTTCCGAACTAGCGGTGTGGAAGTTTCTGAAAAAGCAATTACAGTGAGAAATAAGTAACTGGTGCAGACCGTGTATTTTGGAAGCGTTGACTATAAATAAATTCTTGGTAAAACATATTCCCACTTCTACAAAGCAGGCTGTAATTTTTATACAAGAAAAAAAAATTCTAATCAATACTATCCCAGCCGTTCAAAAGCAACTTGTATTTAAAAAAGATACGGTAACGTTTGACGGTATTCTACTTCAAGAAGCACAGCCTTATTTTTATTTTGCGTATCATAAACCTCGGGGAATGGAATGTACGATGGATCCTGAAGTTGAAAATAACCTAGTGCACGCATTGCCATTTTCAAAACATTTTTTCCCTATTGGGCGTTTGGATAAAGAATCCGAAGGGTTGTTGCTATTGACCAACGACGGCTATTTTTATAGGGAGGTTGCCCCGCCAGATACGTTTAAAGAGAAGGAATACCTCGTGACCGTCGATAAACTGATTACCGATGAAATGATAAATAAACTTGCAGAAGGCGTGGAAATTATGGGACAGAAAACAAGGCAGGCTTATGTGAAAAAAGTAGATGATTTCACTTTTCGCATAATTCTAACCCAAGGATTGAACCGACAGATACGAAGAATGTGTTATCAACTAGAATATGAAGTGAAAAGGTTAATACGAATCCGGATTATGAACGTTGAGCTTGGCGATTTGAAACCGGGAGAATTTTATGAAATTAAATCGGAGTATCTAAAAATTCGGTAAGTGACTATTAGGAGAAGAATAATAAAACGAACTATGGAAAAAATAATCCTGTATACCAAAAAATTTGAATTGTCGTTTAACGACCAATCTGTTGCGATGGTGGACGTGACAGGTTTGATTGAAGAGCTTTCTAAAGAGTATGAATTGGTGGACAGGAATCCATTGATTACAATACAAGGGAATACGCAGTACGTAACGTTGAGATTAATTCCAAAGCTAAAGGATAAAAAAACGGTGGGGTTTTCATTTGGGTCTTAAGAGGGAGTGTTTTTCTAAATAGTCGTCCCTTAAAGAGCAGCGCACCCTATACTGTTAGTACTTTATAGGATAAAAAAGGTGTTATTATTTTAATTGGTTTTAGTTGAGTAGCTAAGTTGCTAATTAAACTATAAATTACCCCTTATTCCGCCGTTGTTTGTGTCTTCATCATAGCCGTGACCTTAAGGCAATAATGTTTATAATCCAGAATGGATTGCATGATTATAAAACTTTGTGGCGATTAATTGTGCGACCCCAAGTGGCATACGCGTCAACTTAATTTAAGGCTTTTAAAGCCGTGTCATGAAAATTTGGTCTTATTCTTTGATCATAAGTACAGTATCGTATAAGGGCTTCATA
>JAYSUZ010000133.1:0-3974 GCA_043718845.1 Cytophagales bacterium | reverse complement strand
GTCCGTCGCCTTGCATTTTATAACCAGAAATATCGTCGTCGCCTACATAATCGTCTACATTTAAGTTGTCGCCAAACTCTTCGGTAGAATAGTCTTCCGCTTCTTTCGCTTCATTTCCGTAATCATCTTCAATGGTTTCGGCGTCATTTTCTTCTTTGTCGGCTTCAAATGGGTCGTCCAATGCTCCCTCTATATTAATTTCATCCTTATCTTCCTCCTCTTTTCCTTCTTCTAAAGCAGGGTTAATTTCTAATTCTTCTTCAATTCTGGAATCTAGTTCGGCCGTAGGAATCTGCAACAATTTAATAAATTGTATCTGCTGTGGCGATAGTTTCTGTGTCATCAACTGACTTAATCCTAGTCTTTGCATATAGATTTACTTAATAGTCAGTAGTGTATAGTATTTGTTAAACCAATTTAAGCATTAATTTAGCATTTTTTATGCCAGAAAGCTATTTCGTGGATATTTTTACGTTATCGAAAGAAAATATACCTTTGGGGTTATGAAACGAATTAAAATTAAAGAACTGCTAGAAAGTAAACCTGTAGGGCAGGAAATATTGGTTAAAGGTTGGGTCAGAACAACTCGTGATAATAAAAACGTTATTTTTATAAACCTTAACGATGGCTCTACTATTAATAATCTACAAATAGTAGCAGAACCTGAAAATATTACCAAAGAAGTTTTAGGACTTATCAAAACAGGTGCATGCCTTGGTGCCATAGGAACCGTAGTCGAATCGGCTGGTTCAGGTCAAAGTGTAGAGTTGAAATTAAGTTCCTTAGAAGTATACGGCACTGCCGATCCGGAGCACTATCCTTTACAGCCTAAAGAACATAGCTTGGAATTTCTGCGTGAGATAGCGCACCTTCGTATGCGTACCAGTACGTTCAGTGCCATTATGCGCATCCGTCATGCTATGGCTTTTGCTGTACATCAATTTTTCAACGAAAGAGGCTTCTTCTGGTTGCATACGCCTATTATCACAGGTTCTGATGCAGAAGGCGCTGGCGCTATGTTTAAAGTGACCACGTTGGATCTAAAAAATACACCAAGGACACCAGAAGGTAATATCGATTTCTCAGAAGATTTTTTTGGGAAAGAAACTAACCTTACTGTTTCAGGCCAATTGGAAGGCGAACTAGGAGCTATGGCGCTTGGTCAAATTTATACTTTCGGCCCTACTTTTCGAGCAGAAAACTCGAATACCGCTCGTCACCTTGCCGAATTTTGGATGATAGAACCAGAAGTAGCCTTCAATGAACTTTCCGACAATATGGACTTGGCAGAAGATTTTCTGAAGTACTTAATAAAATACGGTCTTGATAATTGCAAAGACGATTTAGATTTTCTGAACAAACGTTCGATAAAAGAAAACGAAAAGAAAAAACAGGAAGAACGAGACGAATTAAACCTTATCGAAAAATTGCAGTTTGTAGTAGACAATAATTTTGAACGCCTTCCTTATACCGAAGCCATTAAAATATTATTGGACTCAAATTATTATAAGAAAAAGAAATTCAAATACCCTGTAGAATGGGGCGTAGACTTGCAGTCGGAACACGAACGGTATTTGGTAGAAAAACATTTTAAAAAACCCGTTATCCTGACCGATTATCCAACAGAGATAAAAGCATTTTATATGAAACAAAGCGAAGACGGCAAAACCGTAAGAGCAATGGATGTATTGTTTCCAGGTATAGGAGAAATAATAGGCGGTTCTCAAAGAGAAGATAATTTGGAGAAACTACTTAGACGTGCGAACGAAGTCGGAATTCATGAAAAAGATATTTGGTGGTATCTAGAAACTAGAAAATACGGTAATGCACCTCATGCCGGATTTGGCCTAGGTTTCGAGCGGTTGATTTTATTTGTAACAGGTATGGGAAATATTCGTGATGTAATTCCATTTCCTCGTGCACCAAAATCTGCCGAGTTTTAAACCAATTAATTTTATAATAAAAAAATATCCCATAGAGCCTATAGCTAAAGGTCTCTCTGGGATATTTTTTTGGTATAAAAAATTAGTATTAGTTGCGGTACTACTTTATATTTTTAGTGAATAATTTTCAATTCCACCCGCTTATTTAGTATAGCATCCAAAGGAGCAGGATTTAAGGGCTGTTCAATTCCGTAGCCCTTTACACTAATGCGCTCTGCAGGAATGCCTTTCTTGATAAATAGTTTGGAGATGGCTTTCGCCTGAGAAGTAGTGTTTTCGCTGCTGTATGTTGTTTTTAAAGTGTAAAGTTCTACTCCCGTCGAATCTGTATAGCGGAGGGTATCTACGAGTGTTGCCGTCAATCCCGCACGGAATATACTGTCTTTTTGTACGTCGTTGGTATGTACTCCAATCTCAATTTTCAAGGTGATGTTCGCTTTCATCATGATATAGATACGCATTATCTCGGCCATAGAATAGGCTTCTAGCGTATCGCTGTTGTTTACAAAAGCGATATTGCTTAAAGGAAAAACGAGTCCAGGCGTATTGGGTGAAAGTTTTACATCAAATGATTTTTCTTCAAATTTCTGAATTTTTGGAGGTTGGAAGAGCATGGATTTGAAGGTATAACCTCCATCATAAGCCATAATTGCTACATCATAAATAGCGTCTTGGGGCACACCAGCAGTGAAGCTGCCATCTGCACTACCAATGTAAATGGTGGATTTATTAGTGGTGGTATTGGTAACTACAATTTTTGGTAAAAGAAGCAAATTGTTCGTAGCATTTTTAACACTCCCCTGAATCAAGGTGATTTTATCAGGTTGTAAGGCCTCTGGTATTTTTGATCTTGCTACGTCCAATCCACCCACTTTGTCTAGTCCTGTGTAGTAGGCGAGGTTTCCAGCAGCAGGCACGGATACATATTTTTCATCTTTAGTGGTATTCATAAAAGTATAAGGAACGGGTATTTCCCATGTGCCGTCTGTTTTTTGATTGGTTTTGTAGATATCATACCCACCAAGTCCGCCGCTGCGCATAGAAGCAAAGAGGAATGTTTTATTATCGGCAAGCATACGGCCTGCACATTCGCAATTCATATTGATAGGAGAGGGCAGTGCTACTGGAGTTTTCCAGTAGCTTTTACCTATATTTTCGGCTACAAATATTTTTCCGCAGGGACTACCGTTCGGTGTTTTTTCGCTAGAGAGTCTAGTGAAGTATAAATATTTTCCATCGGGCGATAGAGAAGCATCTGTTTCGGGAAGTGCTGAATTTATTGGGTTGCCGAAATTTTTTGGTGTTCCCCAAGTACCCGCTATTGTTTTTTCCATCATCCATATATCTTGATTTCCTAAACCACCATGAATATTGGAGTGGAAGAGCAAGCTGCTACCATTGTTATTCAAAAAGAAACCACCGTTGGAAATGGTAGGGATAGTATTGGTAGCGCCACCTTTTACTTCTATTGGTTTTGCCCAAATACCTGCTTTTTGATAATTGATTGTCAGTATTGGTTTATCAAATTCGTCTAGACCAGATTCTGCAATCATCGTACGTCCATTGCCCGTCAGGCAGGGGTTGAACTCGTAGGTACCTGTTCCATTTATAGGAACGCCTATCGGTACTAGTTGAGCAAGGAGACTAATGGGTAGAAGAAGTCCCAAGAGAGTACTTAAAATAGCGTTGTTCTTTTTCATAATCATCGACGGTTATAAGGAAGGGATATGATTTATTTAATGACGTAACTTGTCTGAATGGGTAATTGGATGAGAATTTTTATAGGACATTAAGTCTTTCCAACCATAATAGAATCCGGCGGGTAGTATAATAAAAATAAGTTTGTTTGCGTCCCATGCTTTACTAAATTCTAATTGAATAAGATGGGCAAAAGCATGAGAGAGTCCGCAGCCAAGGCATTTAAAGCCCGTAGTGAGGCGGATAAGGCAGGGTAGGGCAATTTTTATATTAAAGTACGAAAATAAAACAAGGGAGACCACCATATATCCACCCACTATGGAGAGGAGCCAA
>JAYSUZ010000132.1:0-1807 GCA_043718845.1 Cytophagales bacterium | reverse complement strand
AGTAAGGTGTTTTTAAAGTGTATAGGTGTTTCTCTAAGAAAAATCAGGAATTAATAAGAGATTTTATTAATATAAAATACTTCTCTTTTTTTCTTTCCAGGTTCATTTTCTTTATTTTTTATTATTTGATTCCCAAAACTGAAATAATTTCGGCCAAACCACCATTCGATAGAAGTATTATAAGAGCTTTTAATAACGTCGTTTTCATCACTTTTTATCAAGGTACTAATAGACTCATCTTTTACGACCTCATTTTTCTTAAATGTAATTGTTTTGATAGAACGGCCTGTTGCGTATACCAGCTTAGTATTAGTACCTTCGTGATTCATTCTTATAAACTGCTTTACTTTGTACGGTTTATAATTCAGATACATTTCAAAGGTATTACTCCATATTAATTTCCCTGTCAAATCGAACCCTGCTACTGCAGAATGCGTATATTGATAGCCGTCAAAAACTTGTCTGCTGTGCGTCACCATAGCTCCGTTGGATCCTGTAGTAGTGTACGTTTCGGTACGATAGGTTGGATAATAAAATTCTCCCAAAAAGAAGTATTCTCCATCTTTCACAGTGATATCATGCACTGAAACGAAATAATTTAAAGTATATTCATCTCCTGATTCCGCTTTCTTATCTTTCTTTTTTTCAATTTTAGCTTGTTGTTTTTCACTTAAATAACTGGTAAAATTATTTAGGTCTAAAAAATTATTGTACTTCATAAATTCAACTTTACCCTTATACACAGATGCGATATATATTCCATTCGCTTTTTTCGATCTTGCCACAGAATAGGTACCAGTAGTGACATACTTATCTGCTTCTATTTTCGAAATAGAGATAGTCGTTAATTCTTTATCTTCATCTGCCTTTGGAAGGAAAAATAAATCACCTAATTGTTTGCCGTTATTGTCAAACCTCAACATCATGTAATCGCAACCTTCTTTTGTACATACTTTATATTTGTAAACCATTTCCTTGCCTTCCTTGATATTATCAACTCTTTGCATGTCAATATATGAAATTTTAAGAGGGGTAAGTTCTTTTGGATTTACCGTAAGTACTTCATTCGTTATAGCGTTTATGACAAAAATCGATTGACCTTTCTTAGTGGTAGTAGATAGATAAACTTTACCATCCATTCCAAGAAATTCACTTAAATTAAGTCCTTTATTTATGACGCCTTCTTGCACTTTCATAGAGAAATCAACAGTATTAAAATCTAATAACTTATACGTCCCTTTATTGTCATCATATTGAAGTACATAATAATGGTTATTATAAAAATCATATAAATAGGAGTTGAATTTTGTAGAAAAATCTATTTGTGTTCTTTTTATAGTTTTGAATTTTTCATCAATAATATCAAAATTCCAATTGTATACTTTTCTATTTCTATCTTTTATTATACTTACCACTAACGCTTGTCGCTGATCTGTTAGCGCTACTACATGGTGTCCATATTCATCTTCTATAGGATATTCAATACGTAACGATTGGTCAACTTGAGCAATCGTGGATATTATGGACGATAGTAGCAGTAGTAATAGAAATGCTAATTTTAGATTAAGTACTTTTTGCATTTTAAGTGGCTTTTGGTTAATTATTTTTAAATTTATACTAAATAAAACCAATATACTATCTAAATGTGCTAATTATACTAAATTTAATACAAATAATTAAACATGCTTCGAGAAAATCAACGAAGTATTGTTGCCTCCAAATCCAAATGAATTGCTTAGTACATGCTCATTTGTCTGATTGAAAAGTATTTTTGTAGTTGGTTGGGAATTAAGTCCCTTTATTTTTT
>JAYSUZ010000131.1:0-8992 GCA_043718845.1 Cytophagales bacterium | reverse complement strand
TAGGACATACAAATCAGTAGTGGTATAGGTAATTTGATACGTAGTGGCGAGGTCAGGAGAAGTAGCTCCATTTCCTAATGTGATTGGAATAGCAGGAAACGTACTCCAGAGCGTCTCTATCGTACCATCAATAGTCGGTGGAGTTCCTATTTTTACTACCGCTCCGGATATCGTCACAGTAGAAGACGTAGCGCTAGTGCTGTTGGAATAATACGCTATAGCAGTAACGGAATGAGAGCCATTAGTAGGGCTTGCCCAGCTATAAGTATAAGGGGCACTATTATCTGTACCTATTATAGAACCGTCTATAAGAAAGTCTACTGAACTCACCGTACTTCCAGAAGGTGGTGTAGCAGATGCAGCGAGTGCTATAGCACCTCCACATTCATCGTATAGGAGCCCACTACTTGGCGCGGTAAGCGTAACACTGCTAATGACACTGGATAAAGGACTACAGGAAGTAGGGCAACTTCCTGTCAACGACCAGCTGTATGAACCACTCGTATTTGAAGTAGCACTACCTCCTCTGTTGGCATAACTCATGCCACAATAAGTACCCGAGCCACCGGGATTGCCTGCAAATAAAACTCCGTATCCTCTATTCGCAACAGCTCCTCCGTTATCGGGATATTCTTTACCTGTACCGTCGATAGTGATATTTTCAAAAACTAAATTATTAAATCCACCAGTACCTGAAATTTTATTAACGTAAATAGCATCATTTTTAGAATCAATTATTTCGATACAAGAAAATTTCACATTGTACACCGTACTCCCCGCCACATTCGTAGCTAACAAATCGATAGCACCTACAGGCTTATTATAAAGATCGTTGTACGTACCACAACTCACAATTCTAATATTTTCGAATACATGCATTCCGCCAGTATTAAAGGAATATCCTCCAAAATTATTACCTACTCTCAACCCTACTTCTAGATTGTCTTTAATTAAAAGATTCTTTGCCTTATTGTTTAATCCTCCATAAATAGCACAGCCTGATGCTCTCCAACAATTTTCAGAAGTATTGTATTGAAATGTATTATTTGTATTTTCTACACTTCCAGATGCGGGCCAGACAGCCATATCGTCGTCTCCATTGTTTCTAAAGCTGCAATGCTCTACAACTGCGTTACTGGTTCCTCTACAGAGATTAGTCCCATCGGCATAATTATTTCTGAATCGGCAATGCGACATCACAAATCCATCGGCATAGGCTGGACCTGTGCCACTATAGTTGGCTATCCATGCACCACATTCAAAATGTTCTGCCCATACCTTAGATATGGTTGAAGTGCTGGTATAAACACCATTTATAGCCTTGTACGAACTAGATCTTGAATTTCTATCGGTGGTCAGGTAAAGACCAGAGTAACTGATATTAGAAGCTTGCCCCCACAGCCCACCATTATTTGCAGTACCATTGGTAAAATGTATACGGGTGTACCACATACCAGCACCCTTTAACGTAGTATTGGCGTTACCAAAATAAAGTGTAGTCCCAATATTATAAGTACCTGTAGGCAGGAAAATTGTTTTTCCTCCATTATTATCAATAAACGTTTGCAGACCACCTCCTGAATACGTAACGTCTGCACCTGATGCAGTAACCGCAGTAGGTACTGGCTCTAGCTCTGCAAAATCAATATAGACATTACCCCCAGTACGAACTAATTTTAATTTTTGCCCTACAAGTAATGAAGAAGGGAGTTTGTACCGTACTTCATCAAAGCGCATTTTGAAATTAGTGTTTACGACACTTCCATTATTAGGATTCCCATTGTTATACAACGATTCCCATGAATAATAAGTAGTAAGCGTTAGGGTTGCTACAAATGCATTATTAGCATATAAATCTACCGTACTCGATTGGTTCACGTTGGCATCTGTACCTGGAATAGGAACACAATAGCGTATGACCAATCCATCTCCTATAGCTGATGCAGTCCATTCTACCGTAGCATTTGTTGCGGATAGGTTTACACATATTTGATCAGAAGCTTCGCTTTGTATAGTAGACTGATTGTGCGACTTCGAAGTAGCAACAGCGCCATTCGTTAACGCACCCAAATTGGCTTCATAACGTGTATAAGGGGTATCGTAATAGCCTATTTGAGCGTGCAAGTTGCTCGCACAAAATAAACCCAAACCGATAACGAAGCTTATACCTTTATTTTTTTTCATATAATTCAACACTTTCTTTTAGCCTACTACTCTATTATATTTTTATTAATTTCAGGATTTTTTTAGTAGCACCCTCTACTACTTCTACGATATACATCCCCTGCAGCAATTGTTCTCCAATAGTATACGTCGTATTTTCAGGTAAATTTTTATTCCAAATCACTTTACCATTACTATCTAGTATGCTTACTGCGAATAGATTGCCATTACCAGAAGCAAGGGTCAATGTACCTGTACTCGAAAATGGATTAGGGAAGAAGGACGCTACGGCTTCCTTACTATTACTACCACTTACACCCGTTGCAAGATCTAAGGTCTCTATCTCCGTCATTATAATGCACCCTTTCGCGTCTACTTTACTTATACGGTAAGCTACCACCCCTTCTGGAGTATTCGTATCCGTATATGATCTAGACGACAATATCCCTACACTACCAGTAGCGCTTACATTGGTAACCAGCAAGAAATCGCCATCGCCGATTGCATCTCTTAGTACTTCAAAATGACTACCTAGTTCTTTATAATAGCTCCAATTTAAAACCGCTTTTCCATTTACAACCGATGTTTGAAAATCAACAAACCCAGCGGGCGCTGCTGTAGCACAACCCGATTCTTGCAAAGTACCAAATGATGTAGGATTTTTCCATGCTATATCCGCACAATCGTTCCATGCTTTTTTGGCATCTCGAATTCCTCCATCGTCGTCGTCGTTGATATGTATATCTAAGCCAAGGTAGGCTCCTGTAGCCAACGAAAACCCTGCACTTAATGTACTCCAAGGAATGCTTATTTCCATACGGTACCCTCCTGTTTTATTCCCTTGACTAAATGCTACTCCAGCCGTTTTATTTTTACCCTCATATACTGTAGCATCGTTTACCGCGAACATATACGCGTAATCGTCCACACCATATCCTCCACTTTTATCATTGCCTATATCAATAAATAATTCTACGCCATCGTTTTCCCATAAATCGCCTCCATCATTTTTCAAGACGTCGTCAATCACGTCTACCAACACATACAAATTAGTAGCATCGTAGGTAACTTGATACGTTGCCGAAAGGTCTGCGGCACCGCTAAAATTTCCCAACGAAATTTTTTCTATAGAAACTGCTGTATGGCTTGCCCATAAAGGATCTATTGAACCATCGATAACCGGAACTATAGCCGTAGTAAAAATTCCTTTATAATATGCCACTACTATTTCTTTCACGGATGACACTATAATAGTACTTGATGGTGCATGAATTGACCGTACGTAAGTCTTATGAGTACCTAGTGTAAACCCTGTCCAATCGTACGAATAAGGAGCTAGTTCGTCCATTCCTACTTTCACTCCATCTATAAAAAATTCAACACTATCCACTGCACCATTTGTGCTAGAAGCATCTGCTAGTAGTGTTATCAGAGGATCGCACTCCCCGAAAATCGCTCCATTTAAAGGTGCGGTAACATATGTACCACAGCCAGCACTAGTCCAACTCAACGAGCCTATCTGTGCATTATTAATATCTACGGTAGCATTTCCTCCTCTATTACTATAGCTCATGCCACAATAAGTAGCATAACCAGCAGGACTGCCTACAAATAATATTCCATATCCTCTACCCCAATTTAACGCCTTCGCATTGTTGTTCGGGTATTCTTTTCCTGTTCCATTTATGGTAATATTTTCAAAAACGATGTTATAAAATCCTTCGCCATTTGTTTTATACATGTAAATAGCATCGTTTTTAGAATCAAGAATTGTAATGTTATAAAATTTCACATTTTTAACTTTGGTTCCGGCTACGTTTGTACACGTTATATCAATCGCTCCTTTAGGGCTATAATAAAGGTCGTTGAACGTACCACATCTGATAATTGTAATATCTGAAAACTCATGCATTCCTCCATCGTTAAACCCTGCTCCAGAAAATGAATTATTAACTTTCAACCCCGCTTCTAAATTATCTTTAATAAGAAGATGGTGTACTTTATTATTGAATCCTCCGTATATAGCACATCCAGACGCTCTCCAGCAATTTTCAGAAGTATTATAGCGAAATGTATTATTTTGGCATTCCATTCCATCTGCTGACCAGATAGCCATGTCATCGTCTCCATTGTTTCTGAAATTACAATGTTCAACAACCGCATTACTAGTACCTCTACACAGATTAATACCATCGGCATAGTTATTTCTAAATCGGCAATTTGATACCGTGAATCCATCGGCAACAGATGGCCCTCCAATATTATATTGAGCAATCCACGCTCCACATTCAAAATGTTCGGCCCATATATTAGTAATGGTAGACCCACTGGTATAAACACCATTGATAGCTTTGTACGAATTCGACCTTGAATTTCTTACCGTTGTTAAATAAAGTCCTGAAAAACTAATGGAGGGAGCGTTGGCCAGCAGTCCGCCTCTATTGGCGAGAACATTGGTAAAGTTTAATTGTGTGTACCACATTCCTGCACCCTTTAAAATAGTATTGGCTACACCGAAATAAAGTTGGCGGTTTACATTGTATACCGCAGCTGGTAAGTAAATCGTTTTACCTCCATTTAAGTCAATGAAATTTTGAAGATCACTACCCGTTCCTGAGTAAATAACATCCCCTACAGAAGATAAAATAGCGGAAGGTACCACTTCTAGTTCTACAAAATCAACCGTGATTGCACCACTTTGGCGAACTAGTTTGAGGCTTCCTCCTGCAGCAATTGTAGAAGGTAATTTCATTCGCACTTCATCAAAACGCATTCTAGGATTCGTATTCTGAATACCCACATTATTAGGATTACCATTATTTTTCAAATCCTCCCAAGCATAAACCGTCGTAAGACTCAAGGTGCCTACGAATACATTATCGGCATATACATCCAACAAGGCCGCCTGCCCATCTGGTAGGCTATACCGCACCACAAGACCATCGCCTTCTGCAGATAAAATCCATTCTACAGAAGCTCCCGTAGCCGATAAATCTACACAGACTTGCGCTGATGCTTCACTCTGCAAAAGACTTTGACTGTATGACTTTGGCGTAATAAGAGCACTTGTCAAAATACCGAGGTCAGCCTCATAGCGCACATAGGGTGCATCGTAATAACCGACTTGAGCCTGAAGATTGTTCACCAACAGCAATACCACACCTACTATATATATCAGCCTCATTTGTTTCTTACTATAATTTCTTTATATAACCATAATTCAAAAAGAGGATAAAAATAAGCACAATATCTTGTGCTTATTTTTATCTAACGTCACTAAATTTCAATCTACTTATTTCACTGGCTTCACGCCACATCCAGAAATTTCTTTCCAATCAAACGTACCTATTTCTGTTTTACCAATATCTTCTTTCACATTACCGCCTCTATTCTTTACAACTAGATTGCAGAATGTACCCGTACCTTTAGGTTTGTATTTAAACCATATTCCGTAACCTCGCTCACCTTTTGCATTCACGTTCTTTCCATCGTTATAGGGATATTCTTTTCCTGTTCCGTCTATGGTAATATTTTCAAAAACTAGATTTGTAAATTTTTCACCTCCGAATCGCATCACATAAATTGCATCGTTTTTTGAATTAATAATATCAATATTTGAAAATTTAATATTTTTAACTTGAATACCATTTCTATCTGTACAAGTAAGGTCAATTGCTCCAACTGGGCTATAATACAAATCGTTATTTGTACCACATCTTACAATCGTTATGTCAGAAAACTCATGCATACCATTGTCATTAAAGCCTACACCTGGAAAAGCATTATTCACTCTTAGTCCTACTTCCAAGTTATCTTTTATTAAAAGATGGTGTGCCTTATTATTCAGTCCTCCGTATATTGCACATCCTGAAGCTCTCCAGCAGTTTTCAGACGTACTGTATCGGAATGTATTATTTTGACATTCCATGTTGTCCGCGCACCAAATAGCCATATCGTCGTCTCCGTTGTTTCTAAAACTACAATGTTCTACAATTGTATTTTTTGTTCCTTTACAAAGGTTAATTCCATCGGCATAGTTGTTTCTAAATCTACAATGCGTAACCGTAAAACCGTCCGCAAAAGCTACCGCTCCTTGATTGTACTGCGCTATCCAAGCGCCACACTCAAAATGTTCTGCCCAAACATTTTTTATTACCGAACCACTTGTAAATATCCCGTTGATGGCTTTATAAGAACCGGCTCTAGAATTATTAAGCGTAGATAAATAAAGACCAGAGAAACTAACATCCTTTGCATTTGCATAAAGTCCACCTTTCAACCATTTAAGTCTGATAAAATTAAGTTGTGTATACCACATCCCTGCGCCCTTTAACGTAGTGTTGTCGACACCAAAATAAAGTTCGCTGTTGATATCGTAGACTCCTGCAGGCACGTAGATCGTTTTACCTCCATTTTTATCAATAAAATTTTGAAGATCACTACCATCGCCTTCAACGGTGGCAGATTTTTGATAAATCACATCGCCAGGTGCTGCGGCAATGGGCGCTTCTATAGCTTCTAGTTCTACAAAATCGACATGTATTTTTCCACTTTTGTTTACCAATTTCAATTTTCCTCCTACCGGAATTTTAGAAGGTAACTTCATGCGCACTTCATCAAAACGCATTTTCGGGTTAGTGTTTACAACACCACTGTTATTAGGATTACCATTATCCCATAAATATTCCCATGAATAATGTGCCGTAAGTTTCAATGTTCCTACTAGTTTAGTATTCACATAAACCTCTAACTCTCCAGTAGTAGAATCGGGTATGCTATAACGCACTACAAGCCCTTCTACCGCTTTTGTAATTTTCCATTCTACAGACGATTTCACCATCGACAAATCTACACATATCTGCTCCGATGCTTCACTTTGCAAATCCGCTTGATTGAAAGACATCGGTGTAATTTTCGCCTTAACTAAAATAGCTTTATCCGCTTCGTAACGGGTATAGGGAGCATCGAAATACCCTCTCTGATCGTTTTGAGCAAATACATTATTCCCCCAAAATAAAAGAGAACAACCTATCAACTTTAAAATATTAATTTTCTTCATACGAATACTTTTTATTTTTTTCAGGCATCTACTACCTATTAATACTATGTAGGTATTGTTTAATCTACATGAACAATAACCTACACTACAGTTGTTTCTATTTTCAAGTGTTACTTATTTTGCTACTACACATTCCTTCACTTCAGTAAAGCCAAATGAACCGATGCCGTTATCGTCTACATCTTGTATGGCACTTCCTCCTCTATTTTTGTAAATCATATTGCAGTAAGTACCGTTACCTGCTGGATTTTGAGCAAACAAAAGACCAAAACCTCTAGGCCAATCTTTTTTCTCTTCATTGTTGAAAGGAAATTCTCTACCAGTACCGTCTACTGTAATATTTTCAAACGATAAATTAAAGAATCCTCTACCTCCAATTTTATTAAATAAAATGGCATTGTCTTTTGCATCAACGATATCAATGTTTGAGAACTTAACATTCATCACTTTAGTACCCGCAGTACTGTTGCACATCAAATCAATTGCTCCAACCATGTTATAAAACAAATCGTTGAAAGTACCACATCTAATTACTGTAATATTAGAAAATTCATGCATTCCTGTTTCGTTAAATCCTACGCCTGGGTAGTTATTATTTACTCTTAAGCCTGCTTCAACACAGTCTTTGATTAGAAGGTGGTGTGCTTTATTATTTTTTCCTCCATAAATAGCGCATCCTGATGATCTCCAGCAATTTTCAGCAGTACTGTAACGAAAGGTATTGTTCTGACATTCCAATCCATCTGCAGACCAAGTAGCCATGTCGTCGTCTCCGTTATTTCTAAAATTGCAATGCTCAACGATTGCATTACTTGTACCTTTACAAAGATTTATTCCGTCTGCATAGTTATTTCTGAATCTACAGTTGGTCACCGTAAAACCGTCAGACATTTTTATATCTCCAATGTTGTATTGCGCTATCCATGCACCACATTCAAAATGTTCTACCCATAGATTCTTCACAACAGAGCCACTTGTAAATACACCATTGATACCTTTGTACGAACTTGATCTTGAATTTCTAGTCGTAATCAAAGCCAAATCAGAAAAACTAATATCTCTTGCATTTGCACGAAGACCACCTTGTAAATAGGCTTCGTTGGTAAAATTGATATTTGTATACCACATACCTGCACCTTTTAATTTAGTGTTCGGTACACCAAAATAGAGTTCTCTATTTACATTATAAAGACCTGTTGGCAGATAAATAGATCGGCCTCCACCTTTATTATCAATGAATACTTGTAAATCACTGCCATCTCCTGTGTATACAAGGTCTGCGGGATCTGCTTTAACGGCTTCGGCAACGGCTTCTAACTCTATGAAATCGATATAAATAGCACCGCTTTTGTTTACCATTTTAAGTTTACTTCCTACCGCAATCTTAGAAGCTAGTTTTAAACGCACTTCATCAAATCTCATTTTAGGATTTTCATTTCTAACCGCTACATTGTTGGGATTACCATTTGTAGTAAGATACTCCCAAGAATAATAAGACGTAAGATTTAACGACCCTACTAGTTTACCATCCACGTATAAATCTACTACACCTGATTTTTCATCGGGCACACTGTAACGTACTACTAAACCATCTGCTTCTTTTTTTATTTTCCATTCTATAGAAGCATCTTTTGCAGACAAATCTACACACACTTGTTCTGATGCCTCGCTTTGTAAGTCTTTCTGGTTAAAAGACATCATGGCAATAGTAGCATTCGTCAAAGCGCCTTGATCCGCTTCGTAGCGTTTGTAAGGAGCGTCATAATAGCC
>JAYSUZ010000014.1:0-4790 GCA_043718845.1 Cytophagales bacterium | reverse complement strand
AACGAAGGTCAATTAAGTGCCAATAATGTGACAAGTGTTTTTTTAGATTCTAAAAAAAATATTTGGGTTGGAACATTTATGAATGGTGTAGATTATTCATGTCTTACTACCAATATGTTTTCAATGATTCGGAATAATCCTTTATCAGGCACCGCACTTAATAAAGGGATTGTTACCAATTTTTTGAAAGATAAAAAAGGCAATCTATGGGTAAGCACCGACGGTGGTGGATTGTATTTGAAAAAGAAAGGCTCTGAAAATTTTGAAGTGTTTAATCCTAGTCCTGCTAAGTATGATTTTTTAAAGTATCCTATACTTTGTTTGACTGAAGATAAGGAAGCTATTATTTGGATGGCTACCTACGGAGGAGGGCTTATCGCATTGAATACACTTTCGAATACGATAGAAGTATTTACTAAAGATAGAGAAAACGTAAATGCTATATCTACTAATAATATAGCTATAGTAAAAGTAGATAACGCGGGATCTATTTGGGTAAATGGATTTTATTCAGGATTGTCCGTTTATAATAAAAAGACGAAAAAATTTAAGCACTATAGACATAGCAATTCAGATTCCAAATCGCTACTTTCGGATTGGGTACATACGGTGTTGGTAGATTCAAAAGGAGAAATATGGATTACTACATTTAAAGGGCTGAACCGCTATAATCCACAAACGGATGATTTTACAGCCTATAATTTTTCTTCTCCCAACTTCTCTTATAAAGATTGCAACTATCTTACCGATATCATTGAAGCAAGCGATTCGAGTCTTTGGATAGGGTCTAACCAAGTTGGTGTTATTTCATTTGACTACCGGTATGATTCTTATAAAATTTATTCAACAAATCAAGGACTTTCTAGTAATTCAATAAAATCGATTATAGAAGATAAAAATAAAAATTTATGGATATCTACTTACAATGGAATTTCCAAATTAAATCTAACTACAAAGGCTATTACGGCCTACTCTGTTCAAGATGGTACGCCACCTTTTCCTTATTATTCACGTTCAAAATATGAAGATGAAAAAGGAAGAATATATTTTGGAAATAGTAAAGGATACTTGGTCATAGATCCGGCTCAGGATAGCAAAAACAATTATATCCCCAATGTAGTGATAACAGGGATAAAAATAGTTGGAAAGCAATTGGATGACTATTTTGGAAGCCTTGATTCGAGTATTAGTAGTAACTATTTATCAGAACTGAAACTTAACTATACACAAAATGAAATCGAGATTGATTTTGCAGCACTAAATTTCACCCATCCTCAACGAAATCAATACTCCTATATATTAGAGGGGTTTGATAAGGAATGGAAAAATGTAGGCAATCAACTGTATGCTAAATATACGAATCTAGATCCTGGAGTTTACACGTTTCGAGTAAAAGGTTCTAACAATGATGGCGTTTGGAATGAAAAAGGAGCAACACTGCTGATTCTTATTACGCCTCCTTGGTGGAAAACCTGGTGGTTCATAGCGATAGAAGTTGGCGTATTCTTTTTACTCATTTATTTCATATTCCGAATAAGAATTAAGGCTATTCGTATTAAAAATGAACAACTAGAAGCTATCGTTAAAAAGAGAACAGAAGAGTTGAAATTGAGTAATGACCAGTTGGAAACGTTTATATACAAAGCGTCGCATGATATAAAAGGCCCTCTTCGATCTATAATAGGACTGACCACTGTGGGGCAAAAAGATGTTACAGATGAAACATCGTTAGTTTATTTTGATCATATATTGAAGAGTACGATAAAATTAGACAATCTATTGGAAGATTTGATATTGCTTACCAAAGTAAAAGAAACGAAAGTTTCTAGGGAACTCATAAATTTCAGAGAACTGATTAACGAAGGGCTTGAAAAATTCGAACATTTTGAAGGGTTTAAAAATGTAAATTGTACCGTAATGGTAAAAGAAACTACTACTTTTTTTTCTGATAAAATAATATTGAGTTCTATTGTTCAAAACCTTATTGAAAATCCATTGAAATATTATGATGTAACCAAAGATAATTCCTATCTCGATATTTCAGTTACAGTTACAGAGCAGTATGCAGAACTTAAATTTTCCGACAACGGTTTGGGTATTCCCCTCGAAATACAGGGCAAAGTATTCGACATGTTTTTCAAAGCACAAGAGAAGTCTAAAGATACAGGATTAGGGCTTCATATCGTGAAAACAGCCGTTGAGAAACTAAATGGAAAAATTAAATTAGAGAGCGTTTTGGGTTCGGGTTCTGTTTTTACAATCACTATTGCTCCGTCAAACTAGCAATTTACTCGTTCGTTAAATCCTAATTATAATACCATTTTCTCTTAAATAATGTTTCAATTCTTGAATACCGATTTCTTTGAAGTGAAATATACTGGCGGCTAAAGCTGCATCCGCTTTTCCTAGTTGAAAAGCATCTATAAAGTGTTCCATTTTTCCTGCACCTCCAGAAGCTATTACGGGGATATTTGCTCGGGTGGAAATTTTAGACGTAGTCTCGTTGGCAAAGCCATTTTTAGTACCGTCGTGGTTCATAGAGGTGAGTAAGATTTCGCCAGCACCACGTTGCTCTATCTCATACGCCCATTCAAATGTATCTAGTGCAGTAGGCTTTGTACCGCCATGTGAATGCACACGCGAAGCGCCATCGTACAAGCGGGTGTCAATAGCTACTACTACGCACTGACTTCCAAATTCCAAAGCCAAACGATCGATAAGCGAAGGGTCTTTGATAGCCGAAGAGTTAATCGAAATTTTATCCGCACCAGCATTCAATAAAGCTGAAACGTCTTCTATGGAGGAAATACCGCCACCTACCGTAAACGGAATGTTTATTTGACGGGCTACGTTACGCACCAATTCCACCATTGTTTTTCTCTTTTCAAGTGTAGCTGAAATATCAAGAAATACAAGTTCGTCTGCGCCTTGTGCTGCATAGAGTGCTGCAAGCTCCACAGGGTCTCCTGCATCGCGAAGGTTTTCAAAATTCACACCTTTTACAGTTTTTCCATCCTTTACGTCTAAGCAAGGTATGATACGTTTTGTTAACATAATTTTATTTTTTTTAAGTAGGAAGGGAGGAGTTTAAAGTGTAAAGTTTAAAGGTTATACTTTTAACTTTTAACTTTTTCTTCATAAAAACCGCTTTAGTTCTTCCAATTTAATTCGTCCTTCGTAAAACGCTTTTCCTATAATAGCGCCATACATTCCCATATCGTTTAGCTTTTCAATATCTTCGATACTGGTGACACCGCCACTGGCTATTAGTTTTAGCGTAGGAAATTTTGTTTGAATTTCTTGATACAATTCAAACGAAGGACCTTGTAAGAGTCCGTCCTTTGCTACATCGGTGCAAATGCAATATTGAATACCTTTTTTTAAATAATCTTCGATCAAGGTAAAAACAGAAATTTCGGTAGTCTCTTGCCAACCACTGATAGCAATCATGGCGTTTTTGCAATCTGCTCCAAGAATAATTTTCTCTGTTCCAAATTTCGAAATCCAGCTTCCAAATAGTTCGGTATTTTTTACGGCTATACTGCCTCCCGTTATTTGTTTGGCTCCAGCGTTGAATGCAATTTCTAAATCTTCTTCTGACTGCAATCCACCACCAAAATCTACGTGCAAGGAAGTATTTGAAGAAATTGTTTCCAATACTTTATGGTTTATAATTTTTTTCTGCTTCGCACCATCAAGGTCTACAAGATGCAACCGCTTGATTCCAGCACCTTCTATTTGTTTGGCTACTTCCAATGGATTTTCATTGTAAATAGTTTTTTGTCCATAGTCGCCTTGTACAAGTCTTACGCATTTGCCGTCTATAATGTCTATGGCAGGAATTATTTCAATCATTTATTATTTTTGCTTTTAATTTAAGGTTTGTTTTAGAAAGGTATAGTACCAATCTCTATATTTCAGTTTGATATATGTTCTTTTAATAAGCAGTTGTTCCAACGTTATACCGTCAGCATTTACCATCATTTTGTTGTTAGCATATAGTAAACCTACTGTTTCTTTTACGGCATTATTTATAATCTTCCGATTTCATCTTTTGTTAATCCTGTTGCCAAGAGTATTGTTTCAATAGAAATGCCTAATTTTTTTAAAGAATTGGCAGTCTCTAATTTGCCTTCTAATTTACCTTCTAATTTACCTTCTAATTTGCCTTCGTCAAAAGCGGTGTCTATTACGCCTTTCAAATCACGATAAGTTTTTAAACTGCTTTCGTAGTTGTCAAGTTCGATTGCTCCATATTTTGCAATTTCGGCTTTTTCAAACGCTTTGGTGAAAACTTCGTCGTTAAAAATAGTTGGAATGGTTTGGAAATCTTCCAA
This sequence comes from Cytophagales bacterium, assembly GCA_043718845.1. GTDB lineage: Bacteria > Bacteroidota > Bacteroidia > Cytophagales > Cytophagaceae > JANYCO01. The sequence continues at coordinate 453 of JAYSUZ010000014.1, read as the reverse complement.
ATGCTTTATAAAATACAACCATTGCTCAATTCGAGTTTTCAAATCGGCTTCGAGTTTCTTGAAATTAGGCATCTCAAGATAGATGTAGGTCAACTTATCGTAAAATGTTTTCCCGTTTTGATTTTTAAGTTTTATGGTGTGGATTACTTCGCTTTTTTCAGGTTCGTTTTCGTAATCATCAAAGGTGAAATCAAGAATTCCGATGCAATAAACGGCTTTCCAATTATAATTCCATTCTCCTTTTTCGGCTTGTTCTTGAATTGGAAAAGTTGAATAATAGATAGTCCTTTCTTTGAAGTAATTTTGCTTTGCTTTTTGTAATTCTACGATAAATTTTTCACCTTTTTCATTTTCGCAATAAATATCATAAATCGCTTTTCGGTCAAAAGCGGCTTGTCCAAGTTGCTCGTTATTTTTGAAAGAAAGTTTCGCTATTTGGTCGTTTTTGGGCAA
>JAYSUZ010000130.1:0-3986 GCA_043718845.1 Cytophagales bacterium | reverse complement strand
TGCGGAAGCGATGCGGCCTGAGATTGGTAGAATTTACAAACTCTATAGCCAACGGTGCTACCGAGCCGGCGCTATGGATTTCGACGACCTTCTCTACAACACGAGTATACTCCTTCGCGATCATGCGGAAGTACTCAACAAATACCAAAACCGCTTTCAATATGTAATGGTAGACGAGTTTCAAGATACCAACGTTTGCCAATATTATATCACTCGAAAACTAGCGGCACAAAATAGAAATATATGTGTGGTAGGCGATGATGCACAAAGTATTTATGCCTTTCGTGGTGCTGATATTCAAAATATATTAAATTTTGAAAAAGATTATCCCGAACTAAAAGTATTTAAACTAGAACAAAATTACCGTTCTACCCAAACGATAGTATTGGCGGCTAACGATGTTATTAGTCGTAATAAAGCACAACTAAAAAAGAGTGTTTGGACTTCCAACGAAGAAGGAAATTTAATAGAAGTAATAAAAGCTACCTCAGACAACGAAGAAGGGAAACTTATTGCCACTTCTATCTTTGAAGAGAAAGTAAATAATCAATTAAAAAACAGTGATTTCGCACTACTTTACCGCACCAATTCTCAATCTAGAGCCCTTGAAGAAGCGCTAAGGAGAATGAACATTAAGTATAAAATTATTGGTGGAATGTCCTTTTATCAGCGGAAAGAGATAAAGGATATTATCGCCTATATTCGTTATACTATAAACCCTAACGACGAAGAAGCTTTACGACGAATTATAAATTATCCTAAAAGAGGAATCGGAGATACTACGGTCACTAAAATACTTGTAACGGCTGAAGAGCAAGGGGCTAATGTATGGGATGTATTGTGCAATATCCAAAGTGTACTTCCTAGTAGAGCCGCCTCTACCATTGAAGAATTTGTAAATACGATGAAACTCTTCAAAAGAGCGGTAGATACAAAAGATGCCTTCGAAGCGGTAACAGAAATAGCCAAAGGTTCGGGCATATTAAAAGAACTTTACGACGATAAAACAATAGAAGGGCTTGGCCGTTATGAAAACATCCAAGCCTTGTTGAATGCCGTGAAAGCATTTGTAGACGACCCTCAAAAAGAAGATAAAAGCTTGGGTATATTTTTACAAGAAGTATCCCTCCTTACGGATGCAGACAACGATAAAGACAGTGATAAAGACAAAGTTACCTTAATGACAATACACTCGTCCAAAGGACTTGAATTTAAACATGTATTTGTAGTTGGGTTAGAAGAAGATTTATTTCCATCACAAATGCGCCTTAGTAGTCGAGAAGATTTGGAAGAAGAACGACGTCTTTTTTATGTAGCGGTAACAAGGGCTGAAACGTATCTTACCTTCACCTATGCCACATCAAGGTATCGATTTGGGCAACTAAAATCGTGTGAGCCGAGTAGGTTTCTTACCGAATTTAATCCAAAATATTTAAAACTTAGCAATAGAATCCTTGTTCCCGAGCAATCGGAAACCGTTAACTATGCCCGAGTATCGGCAAAAAACTTAGTACAAGCTCCGCTAAAAGCTAAAACTTCTTATGTAGCTGCAGCAGACTTCAAACCCAGTGATACGAGTAATTTGACAGAAGGGATGAGGGTAGAACATCCTAAGTTTGGATTCGGAATTGTTAAAAAAATGGAAGTAACAGGATCGGATAGGAAGGCTACAATAGAATTTAATGAGATAGGAGAAAAAACATTAATTTTAAGTTTTGCAAAATTAAAAATTCACGAATAAAATAGACTTTAATGAAAAAAGCACTCATCACGTTAACCATTGCTGCACTTATAGTAGGCTGTGTGAGCAAGAAAAAATTCAACGATATGTCTATGAAAAAATCTAGACTAGAGGCTGAAAAGTCAACTTGTGAAGACACGTTAAAACTCGCCGAGGCGGAACGTAATAGATTGAGAGAACAAGTAACGCAGCTTTTAAACGACAACGCTACCCTACAAGGCGATACCGCTCTGAAAGGAGGCGATTTAAGACGTATCAACCGAGATTATGAAGACTTGAGCAACTCTTTCGAAAAACTACTCAAGAAACACGATAAGCTAACGAACTATAGTGCCAACGAAGCCGATCGACTAACGAAAGACTTGATGAAACAAGAAAAAGACCTTTTGGATGCTAGCCGAAAAGTAGAAGTGTTGCAAGCCAGTCTTTCTCAAAGAGAAGCGCGGGTGAAAGAATTAGAGAAAATAATGGCGGATAAAGACAAAGCTGTAAACGACTTAAAAGCTAGTGTAAGTAAGGCATTGCTATCGTTCAAAGACAAAGACCTTACTGTAAATATAAAAAATGGAAAAGTATATGTATCCTTAGCAGAGCAATTGCTTTTCAAATCGGGTTCTACCGAAGTAGATCCTGCTGGTGCTGAAGCATTGAAAAAATTAGCTACGGTATTGAAAGAACAGAAAGACGTCAGTGTAATGGTAGAAGGGCATACCGATGATGTTCCGATGTCTAAAGGCAATGCTGGAATAAAAGACAATTGGGATTTGAGCGTCCTTCGAGCTACTTCGATTACAAGAATTTTGACTACAAATGGTGCTGATCCAAAAAATATTTTACCAGCAGGGAGAGGAGAGCATGCTCCAATAGCAGAAGGGAAGACTACGGAATCAAGAAATAAAAATAGACGAACAGAGATTATCCTTACACCAAAACTAGATGAGCTGTTTAAGGTATTGGAAAATAATTAAGATAATCAAGAACAGTATTACCCACTTTCTTGAAAAAAATATAAAAATCACAAAAGTCCAATTAGTTTACTGTAACTAATTGGACTTTTTTAATTATGAAATTTTTACTCCTCTGTATTCACCATAAATAGTGCTGTCTGGGGGAAACGTTCAAACAATTCATTTTTCAATGCTTCCTGAATAGGTAATTTATCAACTGCTGTCAACATACATTTTAACCATGCCTCCGCATCGGTCTTAGTGATTCGATGTGGTAAATGCCTTGCGCGCATCCTTGGATGTCCGTGCTTTTCAGTATACAAAGACGGTCCTCCTAAAAATTGGGAAAGGAACATGAATTGCTTTTCCATAATTTCAGACTTGTCATTTTTGAACAAATATTTTATCTGTTCGTCCTCAAAAACCAAATCATAAAAATAACCTACTAGTAATTTCAGATTCGCTTCTCCTAATCTATCGTACAATGTTTCTTCCATCTATTTTCTTACTTAAATAATATGCGCTCTAATAATACGTAATTGCACAATTGGGATGATTTTTCTTAAACCGCTGAATTTCATCCTTACCAATTTTAGTGTAAAAACATTTCAATACTTTCAGGTATTCTAATTTATGAACACCACCAAGAGCACCAATTTGAGGACATCCGTATATTTCTAATTCTCGCAAGAGATAGAAATTATCAACAACAGTCAAATCCGAAACGCTGGAATAACTGAGGTATAAATTAATAATATAGCGGTAATTTTTGATTGGTTCCAGACTCGTTACTTTATTACTAGACAAGTCGAGATGAAATATCTTCTGCATATTTCGTATCGGTTCCAAACTCGTAATACCTGTGTTAAAACAATCGAGGTAAACTAAATTTTTCATCCCCTGTACAGGTGTTAAATCTTTAATTTCTATTTTTCTAAACGATAATTTTTCAATATTTACTAAATTCCTTACTGCATCAATATTTTTCACTTTAATATTCAAAGAGATATTTAACTCTTTAAGATTGACGAGATTTTTAACAGGACTGATATCCTCAAGATCATTTTCGGAACAATTGAACTTTACTAAACTCAAAAGCGAATCGATAGGCTGAATAGAGGTTAACTGATTTCCGACACAATAAAATTCTTCTAACCGTGTCAGTTTTTTCACTCCATTGATGTCTTTTATTTGTGATTTTGAAATATCCAAATAGGTCAAGGCGGTCATCTTTGAAATAGGTTCGAATGCATTAATATTCGCTCCTATTAACGTTATTTTTTTCACATTGGTAAATG
>JAYSUZ010000129.1:0-1817 GCA_043718845.1 Cytophagales bacterium | reverse complement strand
AGCGGTTTACACTTATGAAGAATGGCAAAATTGTTGAAGGCTCAAAAGAGAAAGCAGTATTGAGTAGTACTCCTATAAAGCCCTTACCCGCTCAAGATTGGTTACCTCTGACAGATAATAATAAATATGCTTTTTTATATGCGAGTTCATTGTATGGCGAAAATTTTAAAATTACAAGTAAAAATACAGACATATTTTCGATGATTAATCAATCAAAAGTATCCGACGATCGTTACGCTTATGCCTTATTTTCAGCAGACCAATCTCCCCAAGTAGCAAAGGCCGCAGGACTTTGGTATACAGATAAAAATGTAAAAAGAGGCGAAAAATATGTTTATAGAATTTATCCTTCTATGGCTAAATTGAATTATCCGATAGACACTGGTTTTGCATTTATTGCTCCTGATGAAATTGTCAAGCTACCCAAACCTACAGCACTGAAGGTAGAGTGGGGAGATAAATTAGTGAACTTAAGTTGGACAAGAAAGTACTTTGAAAGTATTTATTCTAATTATTTTATAGAACGCTCTGACGATGGTGGAAAAACATTTAAAAGGACAGACGATTTACCAATGGTAAATATTACACCTGAAGGAAGGCCAAAAGCAGATTTAATGTATGCGGTAGATTCGATTCCTGAAAATGATAAAATTTTTATTTTTAGAGTTATCGGTACAACTCCTTTTGGGGAAACGGGTCCTCCTTCGGATACGATAAGAGGTATGGGCATAGAGCCCTTAGCAGCAGTACCTCCAATGGTTTTTAAGGCTGTACCAACACTGGATGGTAAAATTACCATTCAATGGATTTATCCCGATTCGATTGCAGATAAAATAAAGGGTTTTGTTATTTCTCGAGCACCAATAAAAAACCAAGATCAGTATGAAGATATTTCTTCAATTTTGCCGAGTAATTTAAGGATGTATAAAGATTCTAGTCCAAAGAAAGCATCTTATTATATGGTAAAAGCAATTGATAAAAAAGGTAAAATTGCGTATTCGTTTCCAATACTTGGTCAGTTGCGCGATAGTATTCCGCCCTTACCGCCAACGTTAGTAAGTGCTAAAATTGATTCATTGGGTATTGTGCGGATTACTTGGAAGCAAAATAAGGAAGAGGATATTTTTGGGTACAGGGTATTTTTTTCAAATTCGGCTACGGAAGAGTATGCCCAAATTACGCGCGCTCCCATACCTGATACGTTTTATGTTGATACCGTTGAAATTAATACGTTGACTAAAAAAGTATTTTACAAGTTAGTAGCCTTGGACGAGCATTTTAATCCTTCAAAATTTTCAGCTCCTATAGAATTAAAACGCCCCGATATTATTCCACCAAGTGCACCATTCTTTGAAAGAATAACTTCTACTAACGAAGGCATGCTTGTAAAATGGGTGCCAAGTAGCAGTGAAGATGTACTTGCTCATGTGGTGTATAGAAGACTACCTAGTCAAACAAAATGGCTGACCATAGCGGTTATAGATACCAGCAGGCATGAAAATGTATTTTTGGATAAACAAGTAGAAAAAGGCAAAGAATACGAATACACCATGCTTGCGGTAGACGATAGTAAATTAGAATCTGATTTGGTAAAGCCTATCCGAATTGTGCATATAGATACAGGGATTCGTCCTCCACTTACTAAGTTTAAATATGAGTTGGATACCTTAAAAAAAACAGTTCGCCTGAAATGGGACTACGAAGGGAAAAATATAGAACGCTATTTGATTTATAAAGCAGAAAAAGGAAAACAACTACGTTTGGTAACTTCTGTAACTGCGGATAAAAAAGAATATTATGACAAAGCCTTATTGCCT
>JAYSUZ010000128.1:0-1822 GCA_043718845.1 Cytophagales bacterium | reverse complement strand
AGGACTTGTAAAAGTAGGAACCAAAATAAGATACAAAGATGCTTCGGTATTACAAAATGGAGTGGCACTGCAAGTAGTAGTAGTAGAAGACTCCGCTTCAGGTGTAAATACTATGAATTCAGTACTTCGTATGATGATGCCTGATGCCTCTGGAACATTTATTTCATCCTCTGATTGGGGAGCCGACAGTACATTCTCCGTCTACAATACCTATACCCATACACTCCCTGCAAGTGCAAAATTAAATGTAATTGCATTTGTTCAAAATATCGCTACAAAAGATGTATATCAAGTAGCCTTCGCTCGTGGTACTCAAATGGTAGGAGATGATATTGTAGATAGAACATTAGAGAAGCAAATTAGTGATTGGAACGTAAATATCTTTCCAAATCCAGCGTCCGAATCTGCAACTATATTCTTTGGCGGTTCTACCCGTCAACCATTAACATGGACACTATTAGACGAAGTAGGTCAAGTAATGAGTCAGGGAACAATTGCTTCGGGAATAGAAGGATTTGAAATCAATACTTCCAGACAAGCTTCAGGAATGTACATCCTTAAAATACAAGATGAACAAGGTGGCAGCACTTGCAAAAAAATTGTAGTTGCTAAATAATTTATTCTAAATCCAAAATTGGGTACTAATTGGTTACTAAAAAAGCTTCAGCAAATAACTGAAGCTTTTTTAGTAACCAATTTTACGTTACCCAATAGCGCTTCTTCCTAATTATAGTTGATATAAGGCTGAAAATTTATACCGACGAAGCCCTAAATAATTGGTCTAATTTCACTTCGTTCTGCACCCAACTATCTTTGTATTCATTATTTTTCACACCATACGTGGTAATAAAAACGCCTAGTAGTGATTTCCGTGTTTTAGTGTGCGATGCAAATGCCTGCGTTTTAGTTTGCAGTTCGGCTAAATATTTTTTATCTAGTACAAATTCTATTGTCGAAAATTTCAGTTCGCAGATCGAAATACAGGAATCGTTTCGATCGATGAGCAAATCAATTTGAGCTCCATCTATTTCTTTATTACCACTGCTTCGCCACAACGACTCTTCTGTATAAATCCCAGAAATACCTAAGGCTTGTTTGATTTGATTCGTATGTTTCAAGCATACCGATTCGAAGGCAAAGCCACTCCAACTTTTCCATGAAGGCATCGTAGACAATTTCAGCCAAGTACCTTTTCCATTTGTACGCGTTTTTTTTATATATTTTAAATAGAAAGCAGAATATTCATCGGCTAATTTATAAACGGTATCTTTTACTTTATTATTAAATGGCGTATAACTCGATATAAATCCTGACTCTAAAAGCTCTTCTAAAAGTTCTGAAACTGTACCACCGGAAACAAAACCACAAAACGCAATGATATCCTTACGATTGAGACCCTTTGGTTTATCGGCCAATACTTTGATGATAGCGATATGCCTATCGGCATTATCAAACAAAGCGTTGTATAAATTTTTAAATTCATCTTGTAGCAATCCGTCCTTTTCAAAACATATTCTATCTATATTTTGAACCGCACTTTGCCCTGCTTTTATTTCGTTTAAGTAATGTGGAATACCGCCCATAGCCATATACAGCGTAGTAATTTGGTAACGATCTAAGGTTACTTTTTTTGCTCTTAAAAAGGCTTCTGTTTCGTTTAAATTAAAAGGAAGTAATCTTATTTTTCGAGTAATCCTATTGTGTAGCCCTCCCTTGTTGTTTATTATTTTCTTAATCATCCACGAAGCGGCCGATCCGCATAATACCAATTTTAAATTTGGTTGATGCGCACCCCAGCCGTTCCAAAAATTTTCAAAGGCTG
>JAYSUZ010000127.1:0-4012 GCA_043718845.1 Cytophagales bacterium | reverse complement strand
TGAAATTAACCGATATAATATGTATGCTACCTCATCTATCCGATGTGATCCAGCTAATGGGTATAGCAGCGGTGAGGCTATTAGTGCCATACAAGAAGTAGCGAGAGAGACATTGCCAAAAGGTTATGATATTGACTGGGCTGGCCTTCAAAAAGATGAAGTGGCTCGTGGAAATGAAGCTGTCTATATTTTTCTAATCGTTTTGGTCTTTGTGTATCTTGTACTTTGTGCTCAATACGAAAGTTTTCTACTTCCCTTGGTTGTTATTTTATCTTTACCAACAGGGATCTTTGGAGCATTTTTCCTAATAAAAGCAATGGGGCTTGCAAATGATATTTATGCTCAAGTGGGGCTCGTTATGTTAGTAGGGTTGCTTGGCAAGAATGCTGTATTGATTGTAGAATTTGCTGTTCAAAAACACGAACAAGGAGCTACGGTGCTAGAGGCCGCTATAGAAGGTGCAAAGGCGCGTTTTAGACCGATTTTAATGACCTCTTTTGCTTTTATTGCAGGATTGATTCCATTAGTTCTTGCGCACGGCCCTGGTGCCATTGGCAATCGAACCATCGGCTCTTGTGCATTGGGAGGTATGATTTTTGGGACTGTTTTCGGAGTTATTATAGTACCTGGTTTATATTATATTTTCGGAAAACTTTCCGAAGGCAAAAAACTTATCAAAGAAGAAGACGAAACACCATTAACAGAAGAAAATAATCACCATGTTTAAAATGAAAACAATTAACTACATAAGTTTAATAGGTGCTTGCTTGATGTATAACGCTTGTAATGTCCCATCGTTGATGCGTAAAACAGAAAACAAAACTGTTCCTGTTAGTTATTACGATTCGAAGGACACTGTTAATTCTGCAAAAGCTAATTGGAAAGATTTTTTTACTGATCCAAATCTAATTGGGCTTATCGATACTGCATTGCAAAATAATCAAGAATTGAATATCATTTTACAAGAGATTAACATCGCTAAAAATGAAGTACGTGCAAGAAAAGGTCAATACTTACCCTTTATTAATATTGGAACAGGAGCGGGTGTTGAAAAATCTGGCAGGTATACAAGAAATGGAGCGGTAGATGCGAACAACGATATAGCTCCTGGGAAAAAAAATCCAGATCCTTTGCCCGATTTCATGGCCGGGATTAATGTATCGTGGGAAGTAGATATTTGGAAAAAACTTCGCAACGCTAAAAAGGCGGCAACGTTAAGATATCTTTCCTCTATTGAAGGCAAAAATTTCATGGTAACTCTTTTGATATCAGAAATTGCCCATACGTATTATGAATTAGTTGCTTTCGACAATCAACTAGAAATATTAAATAATAATATTGACATTCAACAAAATGCGCTGACAACGGTGAAATTAGAAAAAACTGCTGGTAGGGTTACGGAGCTTGCAGTACGAAGATTTGAAGCGGAAGTATTTAAAAACCAAAGCCGTAAATTTTACATTATACAAAAAATTGTAGAGATGGAGAATAAAATTAATTTCCTCGTTGGAAGATTTCCACAGGCTATTCAACGTAATTCGAAATCATTTACAACACTAGTCCCTAGAAATATTAAATCAGGGATACCATCACAGCTTTTAGAAAATCGACCTGATATCAAACAAGCTTCACAAGGACTAGCAGCTTCGAAGTTGGATGTGAAAGTAGCCAAAGCCAATTTTTACCCTAATTTTATGATTACCGCAGGTATAGGTTATCAAGCATTCAACCCATCACATTTAATTCAATCACCACAATCATTGATTTATTATGCAGCAGGGCAATTGGCAGGACCACTAATTAACAGGAACGCAATTAAGGCAAATTATTATTCTGCTAATGCACGACAGGTGCAAGCAGTCTATAATTATGAGCGGAGTATTTTAAGAGCTCATATTGAAGTTGCGAATCAACTTTCAAACATTAGTAACTTGGAGAAAAGCTACAATTTAAAAGAAAAGCAAGTGATAGCACTTACACAATCAATCGATATTTCAACAGGCCTTTTCAAGTCTGCAAGAGCCGACTATATGGAAGTATTGCTTACACAACGTGATGCAGTGGAATCAAAATTCGAACTCATTGAAACAAAAAAACAACAACTCAATGCAGTGGTTACAATTTATCAAGTGCTTGGTGGGGGCTGGTAGTATTAAAAAAGCTCGCCATTGTTTCGTTTATTCTAACGCAGCACTCTCAATCTAATCTTGAAATGAACCCAATTTAAAATCTGAGTTCCAACCAAGGGAGAAAATTGCTAGTGCATACATTAGGTCGTTCTGTATATTTTTTATATATACTACATTATGTCAGCTAACTGTCACTTTTAAACTAATTATTTGAGTTAAATTACTTTGTTAAAAAGTATAAATAATGAGTTTAAAAGTTAGAAAAATTATGGAAATACGTTCAAAGAAGTATAAAACAAAAGGTGTTGTTACATTGTTGCTTTTAATAGGACTTTTTGCACTTATGCACGACTGTATGCGCTTTCGTACGAGTGATTATAAAGCCAAAAAAGAATTTGAAGGAAGAAAATATCAGCCCCATTTTTATACGTATAAGGTTGGCAAAAGAACAATTCATTATGCCGAATGCGGTAATGACAGCCTCCCTGCCGTAATTTTTATTCACGGTTCACCTGGAAGTTGGGATGCTTTTTAAAAATACATGATGGACGATACACTTCTTTGCTATGTTCGAATTATAGCGCCAGACCGTCCTGGTTTTGGATTTCGGAGATTCTGAACCTTCTTTAGAAATGCAAGCCGAAGTATTAAAACTAAGCAGATAGTCGCCGAAAGTATACAAAACAGCTAGGACAGAAGAGAATACTTTGTGCTCCGACTCACTGATGGAATAGTGCGAAAAAAGGGGATGATATATATTGAAATTCATAAAATTATTAGACGTAATTCAATGATGAGAAGTGAAATATTAAGAAAAATAAATTTGGTCTATTATTTAACGGTAGTCGAATAGAATAATATATTTTCAAAACTATGAATTATTTTCCGCCTTCGTTTGTGTCCGCAGCCGCAGTTTGAGTCTTCACAAACTGCTCATTTCTATATAGAGGGGAATTATTTTCATACACTTTTTCAGCGTTTATTTTTTGTCTAGCTAAGGGTTTGGGCTAAATCCCTATTTGTCGGCATTCCACGAACTCCGCCCTAAACAGCACGGAGTAGGATGATACACAAGCCAGAGGCTTATAGAACAGTTAGTCACGAGGCAGAAAAAGCTCACGCCATCGGTATAAATAAGCCTTTAAAACCGCCTAAACCTATAAAATAGTTAGGCTGGCTGCCAATAAAGACTTAATAGTTAGCTATTAAGCCCATACCTTGTATCTAAAGACTTATTTCCTTACTTTTGGGCAAAGAAAAATTAAACCAATTCAAACTATATTTATTATGAAATTCTTTATTGATACAGCAAATTTAAAAGAAATCAAAGAAGCACAAGACCTAGGTGTTCTTGATGGTGTTACTACAAATCCTTCATTAATGGCTAAAGAAGGCATTAGTGGTGATGACAATGTAAAAAATCACTACAAAGCAATCTGCGCAATTGTAGATGGTGATGTAAGTGCAGAAGTTATTTCTACCGATTTCGCAGGAATGATAAAAGAAGGCGAAGAATTGGTGAAATTAGATCCTAAAATCGTAGTAAAAGTACCGATGATAAAAGACGGTATCAGAGCTATAAAATATTTTTCTGGAAAAGGAATCAGAACAAACTGTACATTAGTATTCACGGCAGGCCAAGCATTATTAGCAGCAAAAGCAGGCGCTACTTACGTTTCTCCATTCGTAGGTCGTCTTGACGATATCGCACAGGATGGTCTTGAATTGATTGCTCAAATCAGACAAATTTATGATAACTATGGTTATGAAACAGAAATCCTTGCGGCTTCTGTTCGTCATACAATGCACTTATTGAAATGTGCGGAGATAGGTGCTGATGTAGTTACATGTCCTTTAAATGTCATTACTTCTCTTTTAAATCA
>JAYSUZ010000126.1:0-1826 GCA_043718845.1 Cytophagales bacterium | reverse complement strand
TTGATTGTAGCAGAGAAAAACAACGTTTGGTGTTTAGCAGGAAGAAATTTCTTTACGTCGTCGATGTCTTTTAGGAAACCAAGGTCTAGCATTCTATCGGCTTCGTCGAGTACAAGGATTTCTACTTTTGTAATTTTTATATGTTTTTGGTAAATCAAATCAAACATTCTTCCTGGCGTGGCTACAAGAATGTCGGCACCTTTTGTCAATTCGGCTATTTGATGGTCTTGTTCTAATCCACCTGTTATGCATATGGTTTTAAGTCTTGTGTGTTTTCCTATTTTTGTAAATACTTCTGAAATTTGTATTGCAAGTTCTCTGGTAGGCGCCAAAACCAAGCATTTAATATCGGCAATATAATGGTCTGGACGAAGGTTTAGAAGGATGTCAAGGATAGGAATAACGAAAGCTGCTGTTTTGCCTGTACCGGTCTGTGCGATTGCCAATACGTCTTCTCCTGCCAAGATGGGAGGGATAGATTTATATTGAATATCTGTAGGACGCGCAAAACCAAGTTCGGCTAAGCTTTTTTTAATATCGGACGCTATTTGGTACTGTTCAAATTTCATAGTAGCACAAATTTAAGTATAAAAAAACGAAAGCAGGCTATCTTTTCAATAATCAGAAGTTTCGTTTTATGCCTTATTTTCTAACAAAATCCCTAAAATGTCGTATATTTAACTAGAAAACAGCTTATATGAGTTTTATGCGTAGAGGGTTAGGTGTCTTATTCTTGATGTGGGTGAGCACTACTTTATTTCTTTTAGAGAAAACAGTTGCCCAAAACACCTTAATTTTAAACGATACAAAGGTTACCTATTCTATAGACAGTTCCCCTTTTGAGACGATACGTTGGTTAGATACATTGACCTACGACTCCGCAATTGTAGTACCTGATAACAGCTTGTATCTTAATAATCCAAACACAAAGGAAGCTTATTGGATTAGGCTTAACGTAAAGAATGCGAATCCCAAATTAACAGAGTGGATACTAGTGTTCAATTTTTATTCGTTGGATGAGATTGACATTATTTTAAAGGATAGTCAAGGGGTTATAGAGAAGCCTATTTTTTCGTGATAAAGTGATCTTGTTTTATTTATTTTTTATTCTTGCCCAAACGGTGCACATGCTTTATAGAGATGGGAATGGGTTGTTTTTACTTCCTATGTCTACTGCATATGTTGATCTTATAAAAAATTTATCGCGGGCATCGATTTCTATTTTCATATTACTCTACCCCCTTTCTTTTCTAAAGATTGAGCGTTCCTCATATTGGTTCAAATTTGTTTTGGTGTTTATAGCGGCACGAATTGTCTATGCGGCATTCGTACTCGAGCATACCACTGTTATTACCTTTCACTTTGAGTTATTTGCTATACTTATTAGTACGGTGTTGTCTATTAAATCCTACTTCGAGAAGGATGGCGATGCGCGGTATATGATGGTAGGGTTTTCTTTTATGAGTTTTTCGTATTTTATATTTTACTTGTCTGTGGTATGGGATTCCAAGTTGGGAGGTATCGGTTTTGTTATTATGTATTTTGGTCTTGCGGCAGAAACTATCTTTACAACACTAGCGCTGACGGAGCGATTCAAGCGTATAGAGATAGAAAATTTCCAGAAAGACCAACGTTCTAAGAAATTAGAGCATGCAGTAAACGAAGGCGCCGAACTCATAACTATCCAGAATAATATATTAGAAGAGCAGTCGGTGGAGTTGAATACTTTTCTGTACGGCGCTTCACATGATTTGTCTGGACCAATAAAATCGATAGAAGGACTTGTAAATTTGGCAGAAATAGATCCGGTAGCCGACCTCCCTAAA
>JAYSUZ010000125.1:0-4016 GCA_043718845.1 Cytophagales bacterium | reverse complement strand
ATCGCGTGCATACCCTCGATGCGCGTTGGCCAGCAAGCTTTGTCGCCGATGCCCGAGCTGCTGTCGTACTGGCTGCCGGCCGATGATGCGCGCGTTGTCAGGGCTTATTTCCTTTCCTCCTAACACCGCCTCAATGGCCACTCGAAGATCTTTCCCTGTTACAGGCAATTCGTTTTTGGGTCTTGAATCGTCAAACTGTCCACGGTAAACTAATTTCAGATCTCCATCAAACATAAAAAAATCAGGCGTACAAGCCGCATCGTAGGCTCTTGCTACTTCCTGAGATTCGTCGTACAAATAAGGAAATTTATAACCCGCCTCCAACGCTTGTGCTTTCATTAGAGTTGGAGCGTCTTCAGGAAAATTTACCACATCATTGGCGCTAATTGCAATTACAGAAAGTCCTTGAGGAATATATTCGTTGGCTATATGCACCAACTCTTTATGAATATGTTTTACATATTTGCAATGATTACAAATAAACATCACTAAAGTAACTTTGTCCGACTTCAAGGCTTGTAAGGAAAGAACTTTACCCTGCACGGTATCGATAAGGTTGAAATCAGGAGCGGTAGTGCCTAAAGGCATCATGGTGGAGGAAACGGCAGCCATAATTTAATATATAAGATTTTAAACGTTAACTTTAAGAGTAAATCTAGTTATGATTTATTAAAAACAATAACGCAACAAATGTACCTAAAAAGACGCATAGCTAAAAAAAATAGTATACTTCACTACAAGACAGCTATATATATTATTAATAAAGAAAAGATGTAGGTTCGTTTTTATAACTATTTTTTAATGATTTTTTTCATAACTGCACTATTTCCCGATACTAATTTTACAAAGTATATACCCGAAGCATACGAAGACATATCGATAGAAATAGGAGACGCACTAGAAGCGGAGCTATAAATAGTACTTCCTAGCGCATTTATCAATTCGATAGACAAATACTCTGGCGTTTGATTGCCTGAAAATTGTATCGTCAAATCATTGGACACTGGATTTGGAAGCACCTCAAAAGCAATACCTCTAATACTGTTTTTAGTGTCCGTAATATTCCCTACACTCAATATCCTCGTCAGTGTATCGTTGCAGGCCATTGGACTTACGCCTATTAATTTCACAGCATAATAGCCTTTAGCATCATACTGATGAGATACCGAACTACCTATAGCGAAATTCCCATCTCCCAAATCCCAAGATATAGAAGCGGTACCTGTAGACTGATTGACTAACAATAGCTCACCTCCAACGGGTAGGACGATAGTATCTGCACTTGGATAAAAATTTAGTTTCATATTATCTTTATTAAAATAAACACTTTTTATGGCACTATAAAATAAAGAATCTTTATTCGCTATATACAACGTATCTGATTTATAAACATCGGGAATAGTACAAAATTTCCCTGTGGCAAAAGGAAGTGCTGGAGGCGGTGACGTAAAGAAAGCAAAATCATTTCCAGAAGTAGGCGCAACGGTGATATCAATTGTATCGTTGCGGCAAATTACTACATTAGGTGCTACGGGTAAAGCTCCTTGTTTTATGGAAACAAATTTATCCCTAGCTGTTTGCGCTATCGTTAACAATTCAAAAACATTATCTGCTGCGATAATAGCAAATGCCACCGTTTCTGTTTTACCTGGTGTGAAATTTAAAATCTTCGCAGCAGTCACCTGAGACACATCGTTCCCAAACCCAGTAGCGCCTGCTTGTTTTCGATATACTCCTTTAGCCAACGTGTTAAATTTTTCAACCGTTGTAAACCCGTCGTTTGGATTTATATTAGCTCCTCCTACTCCTGAATTATCCATAGAATAACAGGACGGAATATTGTCTGTAAGTAGTGCTATTCCCGCTACTTTAGTACCCCCTTCTGTAGAATAAGTGTAAGAAACATTTGCCCCATCGTCCCAATCGGCTCTATTATATACATAATTTGCAATGTCCCAATCTGCAAAAATACCAGCAAAAATAGAGTCATAGGTATTGGCAGATTGATTCGTAATTTTATACTCCACTATTGCAAATTTGTCATTTGGTGTACTTTCCCATTCATAGGATTTCTGTTCTATTTCTACCCCCAATATAGAACTCGATAAAGAATCGTTGAATACACTAAAGGACTCCTCGTCTTTGAGTGTCGAACTTAAATAATGAACCGTATTTATGGGTTTAAATTCGTCGTCAGCGCTAGACGTATTTCGTACGCAATCTGAAACGCCAGAAATTGAAGTGCCTATCATAAAACCTGATTCATAAAGCAATGCATTATTAAGATAATTAACACCCAATCCTACTGACGCAACATTGTCGTTGTACCCAATCCTACCAATAGAGGTAATGGTAGTTTTAATCAAATTCGTATCCAACGACAAGGTGGATGGGTTCACTGCAATTGTAAACCCAAGGTAATCGTAATAATCTGTTGATGGATCTGTCATTATCAAAACGACGTCTATAAGCTGATTTAGACCAGCATTACTGCCCACCACAATTTTAAAGGGATCGCCTAAATTTGCCTTATATGCAAAACTATCAATCTGCCCTAAATAGGAAATGCTATCTACCATCCTGCCAAAGCCATTTGAGCACAGCATTCGAATGGTTAAATTGGTTGTTTTAGATAAATGATTGAAAAAATTGTTCGTAATAGTGATGGTATCGCCATTAAAAAAATCCTTCGCACTATATTTTGTAGAAGCGCTGTACGACTTCATTCGAACAGAAGGGGTAGTCGGAGTGGTCAAGGCTTTGTACATATTCAACTTTCGTCCTGTTTTATACCTACTTTCTGGCCTCGTCACATCAAATGTATCCAATATATCACCTGTCACTCTCAACATCTCTGCTGCTTGAGTTGCTTTTAGAAGTGGGTATCTTGAGCGTACCAATGCTGCAGCTCCTGCTGTAGTTGGAGCTGCAAAAGACGATCCGCCAAACGGTTTGTAGGTACTTCCAGAGGCAGTACTTACTCCTCCTTCCATAGAACTCAAATCAACATGAAAACTATAACTCATCCCTGAAGGAAGGTTTGCAGGAAAAGTCCTTCTTCGCTCCACTAGGGTATCGTACAAAGGAGAGTAAACGGTATCGATTCCTGATACAGAAAGTACACTGTCGTAAGAAGCAGGATAAAAATCAAGATTTCCTTCCGTATTACCACCAGCAGCTACGATTAAAACATCTTTAGACACTGCATAATTAATAATATCTTGACTGGCCTGAGAATAAGACCCAAAACCTCCCCAAGAAATATTCATTACTTTTACACCATGGTTAGCTGCGTATACAATGCCCTCGTAGCCCGCCGTCAAATAACCACTTGAATTACTTATTTTTATTGGAAGACTTTTGCAATTAAATCCAGTACCTGCCAACCCAATACCATTGTCAGCGGTAGCGGAGCAAGACCCCTGAACGCCAACTCCATGGTTTGCTACTTGCCATGTTGGATCGTTATCGTTAGAGCCCATATCCCAACCATAATAATTATCAATATACCCATCGCCATCATCATCTCCTCCTCCTATTGGATCCGCTAGGTTATAGGCTATAGTATTAATCAGATCAGGATGTGTCAATTCTGTTCCTGTATCAAGTACTCCTATTACTACGGAAGGGTCTCCTTTCTCTATATCCCATGCTTTATAAGCATTAATTCTTTCCAGCAACAAACTTTGCCCTGCTGTAGGTTGCGATAATGGGTCGCTTGGCAGATACAACAGCCCCTCTACATACTGAGGCTCCGCATACTCTACCAACCCAGATTCGATAACATGTTTAATAACCTCTGCAACAGGAAACTTAGTATCAAAATAAAGGTAATGAATCAACGAAATATCAATCGATTTAGACGCTACTAAAGCCCCTGGCTTCCCCTTCTTAACGTTAGAAACAGGAAACATTCTTCCAAATTTGCTTACTTTAAATTGTTTTACGTGAGTCGAACAATGCGGAGATTTAAGTAAGGCATTAAGGTCACCTGCTAAATAGTCAAATTCAGGTTT
>JAYSUZ010000124.1:0-4019 GCA_043718845.1 Cytophagales bacterium | reverse complement strand
AAGAAAACGGCCGTTATGCAAAAATCCTGAGAAGTATGACGGACAAAAGAGATTTATCTTCCCCGCTTTCAGAGTTCATGGGCGTGAGTGTTGTAGCCGTTATTTTATGGATAGGCGGGAATATGGTTTTTCGTGGAGAAATGAAAGCCAGTGAGTTTTTCTTTTATATAATTTCGTTTTATCAAATACTAGTACCAGCCAAAGCAATTTCTTCTTCGTTCAGCACTATTCAAAGAGGGCTTGCCTCAGCAGGTAGGATATTCGCTGTTATAGACGTAGAAGTGGCGATAAAGGAGGCCGAAAAACCTACTGTGATTTCAGATTTTAAAAAGGAATTGGTATTTACGAATGTTTCGTTTTCTTATGGAAGCGAAGCCGTTTTGAAAGGCGTAAATCTCGTTGTTCCGAAAGGTAAAATGATCGCATTGGTAGGGCCTTCTGGTGGAGGGAAGTCTACGTTAGCAGACCTTATTCCTAGATTTTACGACGTTACGGCTGGGGATATAAAAATAGACGGTATAAATATAAAAGACTATTCACAAGAATCGCTTCGTGGGTTGATGGGGATCGTAACACAAGAATCGATACTCTTTAACGATACAATATTTAATAATATAGCTTTTGGGAAACCCGATGCGAGTGAAGAAGAGGTGGTGCAAGCCGCTAGAATAGCCAATGCACACGATTTTATTTTGCAAACAGAAGAAGGATATCAAACAAATATAGGCGATCGAGGTGCAAAATTATCGGGCGGTCAACGCCAACGTATAAGTATAGCCAGAGCCGTATTAAAAAATCCGCCTATTCTGATTTTAGACGAAGCTACTTCTGCGCTAGATTCGGAGTCGGAGAAATTGGTGCAAGAAGCCTTGGCTAATCTGATGAAAAATAGGACGTCTATCGTTATAGCACATCGACTAAGTACTATTCAGCATGCAGATGAGATAATCGTAATTAGGAAAGGCGAAATAGAAGAACGGGGTACGCATCAATCCCTTCTTGAAAAAGGAGGGTTGTATAAAAAACTGCATGGATGGCATTAAGATTTTGTTTTTTGATACTAAGAGATATACCTTCTAAATTTGTTTCATGAAAATAGCGCTAGATGCCAAACGAGCACTCAACAATGTAGCAGGATTAGGTCAATATGCTCGAATTCTTCTTAATGGATTATTGCGTGATTTTCCACAGCACGACTATCATCTATATACGCCCAAACTAAAGGAATTTCTTAAAGAAGAGTTGCATGGTGCGTACAAACTTCATTTACCCGAGTCTTACATTGCTCAGAAAATCTCAGCGTATTGGCGTTCCTACGGCGTTACTGATGGACTGATTAAAGAGCGTTACGATATTTATCATGGGCTTAGCAACGAGTTGCCACTGAATAGCCACAAGGCTACTGCCATAAAAAAAGTAGTTACGATTCACGATGTTATTTTTCTAAAACAACGGGATCAGTACAGTGCTATAGACCGTCAATTGTATGATTACAAAACACGTTATGCCACAAAAAAAGCAGCGACAATTGTTGCCATCAGCGAGGAAACAAAAAGGGACTTGATACATTATTATCGTGTTCCAGAAAATAAAATTCAAGTAGTTTATCAAAGTTGTGATCCGTCTTTCTATGAAGAAGCTACTGCTGAAAAGAAGGCTGCCGTAAAAAGTAAGTACAATCTTCCGGATACCTATATTTTAAATGTAAGTTCGTTTTTTTCAAGAAAAAATCACAGTGCAATAGTAGAAGCGCTGTATCTATTGAAAGATAAAGTTGATACACATGTCGTTTTTATTGGAGGGCAAGGCAATATAAAAAGTGAAATCATAGCGTTGATAAAACAGAGAGGATTGGAAGGCCGAATTCATTTGCTGTCCGGTGTTGGCAACGAGGATATGCCAGCGCTCTATCAGCAAGCGGCGGCATTTGTGTACCCATCCTATTTTGAAGGTTTTGGGATTCCGATATTGGAAGCCTTGTTTAGCAAGATTCCAGTTATTACGTCACAAGGGGGGTGTTTTGAAGAAGTTGGAGGGCGTGCATCTTTATATGTCAATCCTTCTGATTACAACCAACTTTCAGAGGCTATTAGTGTTTTATTTTCGGATTCTATAAGGCGGAATAAGATGATTCAGCAAGGGTTTTTACATGCCCAGAGTATGAAGGACGACGCTTTTGCACGTGCTATAGCGAAGGTGTATGCATCTTAAAAAGAATTCTATATATTAATTAATAAGAAAATCGTCTACTAATTTTTGTGCTTTTTTCAAAGATTCTTCTAGGTTGTCGTTCAGTAAAGTAGTGTCAAATTTTTCTTCAAACGACATTTCAAATTTCACTTTAAATAATCGGGCAGAGATACTTTCTTCGGAGTCCGTTTTGCGTTCGCGGAGTCGCTGTTCTAGCACTTCCATCGACGGCACTTTTACAAATACCGCTAATGCGCGCTCTTTATAATATTTCTTTATACTTAGTCCACCTTTTACATCTACATCAAAAATTACATGTTTACCTTCGCTCCATAAACGTTCGATTTCTGATTTTAAAGTGCCATAATAGGCGCCAGGGTATACCTCTTCGTACTCTACAAATTCATCGTTGCTGAGTCTTTTTTTAAAATCGTCTGGAGTAAGGAAATAATAATCTTTTCCGTGCGTTTCGCTTCGTCCTCTTCGGTCTCTTGTACAGGCAGATATGGAAAAGCCTAGATTGGGGTTGCTCGCTATTAAATGTTTTACGATAGTTGTTTTACCAGAGCCCGAAGGAGCGCAGAAAATAATAAGTTTACCTTGCATTGTGAGGGTATAGTTTTAGGCAGAAAGGTGGTTTATTTTATTTTTGATAGAAGAAATTAAGTCTGCAGGTACGGCTTTATTTTCAACTTTAAGCTTGATTACCTCTTTCACCGATTTGTCTATTGCATAGCGATTGAAGCAATGAGAGCAGCCATTTATATGTGTTTTGAAATAATTTTCTTGGTCTCTAGTCGATTCGCCGTCCAATACTGCGTGAAGATTGGTCAAGCAGTCTTTACAGCAATAGTTGTATTTTTTGCCTACTAGTTTTAGAAAAAAATTGGTAATGGTTGTCTTCATGAATTTAAGTGTAAAATTGTAAAATACTGTTTAATGGATAATAAAGGGGGAGGGTTATTGATTTTTTCCGAAGCCCATATTTTTAGCATATTCCTTTAATTGAAATTTCATTAAATTCCGTGCTCTATGAAGTCTGGATCGAACGGTACCAATAGGGATATCAAGTATTTTGGCCATTTCTTCGTACGTGAAACCTTCCAAATCACATAAAATAATGATCGTCCTAAAATCCACATCCAATGCATTTAAGGCATTGGCTACTTCATCGCCAATCATATCTTTGAAAGCATCTACTCTAAGGTCTGTAGTGATCGGCTCATCCACATCTTCGGAGTTGTAATAGGACTCTACCTCTTGATAATCGACTTTTGCCGGAAGTTTTGCATTCTTTCGGTATTCGTTGATAAAACTGTTCTTAAGAATTCTAAACAACCAAGCCTTCGCATTAGTTCCTTTCTCATAAGATTCTATGAATCTATAGGCTTTTAGATAGGTTTCTTGCACCAAGTCGTTGGAGTCGTCCTCGTCGAACGTGAGTCGGTAGGCGAAATTATAAAGCGGACCAATCAATGGCATGAACTCCTTTTCAAATAGGGCGTCCTTCGCAGCTTTATCCAATTCAGATTTATTGTTTCCCAAAGTAGTGCCTTTGTATAGTATTATTATTAATTTTACCCATTAAAGAATACTCAAATATAAGTATTAACCTGTTAAAATAACTAAGTTTTGGCATTTATATCCATATTAAGAGCACCTACATTCAGATATCGGCTCGCTTTATTGTCTCTTTTGAGTATAATTATAGGTATTTTTGCCTCGAGGGCTATGATGAGTATAGGCATGGTCGCTATAGGGGCTCAATTTTTCTTAAAGCCAGGAATAGGTACTACGTTTAGGTATTTTATAAAAGATAAGAAACTCCT
>JAYSUZ010000123.1:0-4039 GCA_043718845.1 Cytophagales bacterium | reverse complement strand
CCAATTGTTTTTCATGATTCCCTTTCCAATCTTCGATCGTTTTGTCTAACATTATTTTCTGATCATCAAAAGGTAACGTATGTATTTTAAGTAGCAATTCTTTGAAGTTTTTTATCATGAATTTTTTACTGTCTACGCCTCCAAACTGGTCTAAATAACCGTCTGAAAAAAGGTAAAAATAGGTAGGCTTTTCGATAGAAATAATATGTTTGGTATAAGCCCTCTTCGCCTCTCCCTGAGACCCACCTATAGGGTGAGAATCTCCTTTTATATAAAACAGTTCACCTTCTTGAATATATACAATAGGATTTTTTGCACCTGAAAATTCCATTGTTTTAGCGTCTTTGTCGATTACACAAAGTGCCATATCCATACCGTCTTTATTGTCGTTCTTATATTGCTGTAAAGCAAATCGAACACTTTTATGTAATTCTGCCAAAATTTTGTCGGCTTCATAAATACTTTTGGAAACAATCATATTCAAAAGATTATAGCCAATCATAGACATAAGTGCTCCTGGTACACCATGACCCGTAGAGTCTATCGCCGCTACTACTATTTTCCGCGCTTCATTGGCCTCAGGAAGCCGCTCTACGCCAACTGCCGTTTCCGGGTCATATTCGTTGAGGTTAGAATTTGTTTTGATATTATAGAACCAATAAAAATCGCCACTCACTATATCTTTAGGCTTAAATAAGACAAATGAATCCTTAATCAAATATTTTAGGCTTGGCTCTCCTGGCAACATTGCATTCTGGATCCGCTGTGCATAATTGATACTATTCGTAATACTCGTATGCTGCGACTGTATAACCCCTAGCTGTGCTTCTATCTTTGCATTAGCGGCTAATTTTTGTTTGAAATTTTTATACAATACAAACGCCAATACAATCACCATTAAAATAATTATAGTAAGCCCTAAAAGAACGGCTCTTTCTGCTTGCAGTTCTGCTTCTTTTTTCTTGAGCGCAAGAGAACTTATTTTTAACTTTGCATCCTGCTCTCTTACCTTCAAGTCCTTCAGTTCCTTCTCTGTTTGTAGCAATTGGATTTGAGACTGTGTTTGCTTATTTAAGACGTCCAAAATAAGCAATGAATCTTCTGTCTGTAAAAGTTTTGACGTTTGTTCTTCCAAAAGCCCTTCTACTTCCTTTTTCCCTAGTTCCGTCAAAAGCGTCTGCTCTTTTAGTTTGTTAATTTGAAGCTGACTTATTTTATTCTTCTTTTCAAGTTCGTTGTTGTCTCTATTGGTTTTGAAAGCATTGTAGTACCCAAAATATTCTGTAGCTTTTTTTTCATTGCCTATCCTTTGGTAGGTCTCGTACAATAATTTGTAGGAGACCTCTGTTAATTTATTATTTTTTATATGCACCGATTTTTTAAGTGCATAGTCCAATTCTTTTATAGCCTTGGCATCTTTATTTGTATTCGAATACGTTTCTGCTAATTTATGTGAGGCATTAATAACACCTACACTATTATTATTTTTTTCGGATATAGTCCTGCTTTTTTCGAAATTTTTCAATGCCCCAGCGTAGTCCTTCTTTGAGGATGCGTCCGTACCTAAAGCGTAATAATACTCCTCATTAAATTCCTGACTTTGAACATTTTTACTGCTCTTCACTACGGACTTGTTTCCTTTTAGCAACTGTGCTTCTGAAATAGTAACTGAAATAAAATAAAATAAAATAATGAATATTCTCCAATTCCACATAATTATCAACCGTTAGTAGGAATCTGTACGGAATAGGGAAAATAAGGTTGTTTCTATTGCCTTTCAGAAAAATAAATCCGTTACCTTTTCAAGTGGTTTTTTAGTTATAACTAAAAAACCAACTTTACGTAAAATACATTGAACTATGATTTACAATTCAATAATTGAAACTATCGGCAACACTCCTTTGGTACGCCTAAATAATGTCAACAAAGGCATTGCAGCTACCATTTTGGTTAAAGTAGAATACTTTAACCCTGGCAATTCTATTAAAGACCGTATGGCCTTAAGAATGGTGGAAGCTGCGGAGCAAGCAGGCTTACTAAAACCTGGGGGAACAATCATTGAAGGCACCTCTGGCAATACAGGCATGGGCTTAGCACTTGCGGCGATAGCAAAAGGCTATAAATGCATTTTCACTACTACAGACAAACAGTCGAAAGAAAAAGTAGATGTACTTCGTGCACTTGGAGCGGAGGTTGTAATCTGCCCAACAAATGTAGCCCCCTCCGATCCTCGCTCTTATTACTCTACTGCAGCCCGTCTAAATAAGGAAATCCCAAATTCTTTTTACCCCAATCAATACGATAACCTTGCAAATACAGCCGCACACTATGAAACTACAGGGCCTGAAATATGGAACGACACCGAAGGTAAAATAACACACTACATAGCAGGAGTAGGCACTGGCGGAACAATCTGTGGCGTGTCGAAATTTCTTAAAGAAAAAAATGCAGCAATTAAAACCATTGGTATTGATACGTATGGTTCTGTATTTAAGAAATACAAGGAAACAGGAATTTTTGATGAAAACGAAATTTACCCTTACCTCACCGAAGGGATAGGCGAAGATATTTTACCCAAAAATGTAGATTTTAGCTTGATCGATTTATTCCTAAAAGTAAGCGATAAAGATGCGGCAATCATGACACGAAGATTGGCAAAGGAGGAAGGCTTATTTGTAGGCTGGTCTTCTGGTTCAGCTGTTTTTGGAGGTTTAGAATATGCAAAAGAAAATCTAACAAAAGACGACGTAATGGTTATCATCCTTCCCGACCATGGCACACGCTATCTAGGCAAAATATACAACGACGATTGGATGAAGGAGAAGTTTTTGTAAACACTCCTTCATCTATTAAAGCCTCGTTAATTAAAGCAATACGTAACCGATACTTGTAGATATTTATTTACTTCACTTGAAGACGATGCTCCTTTAAACGGGTACATATTCCTAAATACGTCTACGAGACCATAGGAATACCTTACCCCTACCTTAATATTGTCTGTTAGCTTATATTTCGCACCAATATTTAAAGACGCATCAAATCTACTAACGGGTCTTTTCTTAAGTATTTCAGAGCCGTCAGGAAACTTCTCTTTGTCGCCATAGCTGCCGTCTTCTATAAATTCATTGGTTAAAAATTCATTACCTAAACTATCTGTAGTAGTGGCTACGGTTTTGCCTTTCCTTTTAGCACTAAGCAAGATACCTCCGCTTGGTCCAAATTCTAACGCTAATTTATCGGACAATGTTGCATTCAACATAAGGGGCAGTTGAAGATACGTAAGCTTATCTTTGTAGTCGGTCTCCATCTTTCTTGTGTTTACAGGCCCTACTTTAAAACTTTCCTCATACGAATATTTTTGCCCTTGCCAAGACAAACTCAATTCTGGCACAAAGCTCAGTTTGCTAGAAAGCTCCGTCGCTTTAAATTCGAACCCCACGTGGCATCGAAAAAGCAATTTACTTTTCACATGTTGCGTTTCGTTGCTCATATTCGAGAAATTAAAGCCCGCCTTCAACGCCTGCGAAGAAGCGATTGACACTACCGAAAAAAGCAACGCGGTTATAACTATTATTTTTTTCATTCTAAGAAAGTTAGATTATACTATTTTTGTTTTGGTTTATAATGGAATTGGATAGCGCCACACGATTTCAACGTAGATTTTAGATTCAATCTCTTTTCTCCGCTTACACCGTCGTTTATCGAGAGGGCACATGTATTTGGAGGAAATTTCCCTTCATTCAGCGCATACATAATAAGATAGTTGTCTTTATCCGGATCTATCGTTACCCTTACCACTTTTTTCTTGTTTACAAGTTCGTATTCTTTCAATACCCATACACCGTTAATGTACAACGATATACTGTCTTTATCTTCCTGCTTATCGTCCCAAACTAAGAATTCAATTTCGGTAGATTGCACTACCACTTCTTTCTGTTTTTCTATTACCCTATCGTCCAATTTTTCAGGCATCCCATTGGCGCCAAAGGTTACTTTCTTGTCGTCATGGATATCCGCACCCTGCTTAAGTAACTCCTTC
>JAYSUZ010000122.1:0-1840 GCA_043718845.1 Cytophagales bacterium | reverse complement strand
ATGCCTTGGAAGATGTTATCAAAGAGATGCTAATTCCAAGAGATCCTAACGACAGTAAAAATATTGTATTAGAAATTCGTGGTGGTGCAGGTGGCGATGAAGCTTCCATCTTTGCAGGTGACCTTCTACGCATGTACCAACGTTTTGCAGAGCGTATGAACTGGAAAATGGATGTAATTGATTATACAGAAGGTAGTGCAGGAGGCTTTAAAGAAGTTGTTTGTTCGGTATCTGGAGAAGATGTATATGGGAAAATGAAATTTGAATCTGGCGTACACAGAGTACAAAGGGTTCCGAATACTGAAACACAAGGCCGTGTCCATACCTCAGCAGCGTCTGTGGTAGTGCTACCAGAGGTAGAAGATGTGGAAGTAAATATTGACATGAACGATGTACGTAAAGACTTATTCTGCTCCTCCGGCCCTGGCGGCCAGTCTGTAAACACGACCTATTCGGCTGTTCGACTCACACACATTCCTACAGGAATCGTAGTGCAATGTCAGGATGAAAAATCGCAACTTAAAAATTTCGACAAGGCATTCAAGGTTTTGAAATCTCGGATTTATGAAATCGAATTGGCAAAACATAATAGTGAAATCGGAGCACAACGAAAAAGTATGGTAGGAAGTGGCGACCGTTCTGATAAAATTAGGACGTACAACTATCCTCAAAGCCGTATTACAGACCACAGAATTGGGTATACCGTGCACAACCTAACTACTGTAATGGATGGCTTTATCGAAGACTTTATTGAACAATTGCGTATAACTGAAAATGCAGAGCGCTTAAAAGACGGCGTTACCGCATAATAAATATATATATCAATCGTTATTTGTAGTAACCAACATTACGTCCAAGATTAACAACTCTTGGACGTTTATAAAACTCTATTTATAACCTATTTCGTGTGAACTATCTCTTCTGTATAAGCGCTCTCCTACTACACTTGCTACTTTTTTCTTGCAAAAAAAATAGCGATAAGATCACTACCGACCCTCAAGCAAAATTGACCTTTTCTCAAACCGAAATCACGTTCGACACTATTTTTACTTCTATCGGCTCTATAACCCAACGGTTATGGGTATACAATACCAACAGTCATGCGCTAAACATAAGTCGTATACAACTTGCCAAACTGAATAACTCTTCTTATACCCTTACCTTAAACGGAGAAGAGAAACTCGAATTAAGCGATTATGAACTCAAGGGCAAAGACAGCTTATTAATATTGGTCAAGGTTTTGATTGACCCACAAAATCAATCCCTCGCGTATTTGGTAGACGACAGTATTGTATTTACTACCAACGGCACTATTCAAGACGTAGACTTGCTTGCGTATGGTCAGGACGCTCATTTTTTTACCAATGAAGTGGTGCCGTGTAATACGCTTTGGACAAACACGAAACCGTACGTTATTACGAGTAATTTATTGGTACCCGCTGGCTGTACACTCACTATTGATTTGGGGGCTAGAATTCGTTTTCATAAAGACGCAACGCTTACGGTGGCAGGCACCCTACTCGTATCAGGTGCAGAAGATTCTATCGTCACCTTTACACACGACAATCTTTCTAATTATTATGCTGAAACGCCAGGGCAATGGGGCGGGATTATCCTAAAGACGGGGAGCAAAAATAATTGTTTTAAATATGTAGAAATAAGAAACGCAACTACTGCTATCTATATGGAAGAAGAAATAGATTCGGATACAATTGCAGAATTAAAGATAGAAAATTCCGTCGTTAAAAATTGCTCTAAGAATGGGGTCATCGCAATTGCTACTGATTTTTATGCCGTAAATTCGCTCTTCAATAATTGTGTCGACTACGTATTCAGTGCA
>JAYSUZ010000121.1:0-9148 GCA_043718845.1 Cytophagales bacterium | reverse complement strand
TAGAAACCATTCTCAACAACAGAGAATGGTTTTTTTTTGAAAACATTATATTTAAAAAAAGAGTACTATGTCAAAAAGGGTTTACATCTTTGATACCACGTTGAGAGACGGCGAGCAAGTGCCAGGCTGCCAATTGAATACTGTTGAAAAAATAGAAATAGCCAAAGCACTAGAAGAGTTAGGGGTTGATGTCATTGAAGCAGGTTTTCCAATCTCAAGTCCTGGCGATTTCAATTCTGTAGTAGAAATTTCCAAAGCGGTAAAAGAGCCTACGATTTGTGCCCTTACCCGTGCCAATACCAAAGATATAGACGCAGCGGTGCAGTCCTTGCAATATGCAAAACATAAAAGAATTCATACCGGAATTGGCGCTTCCGACATGCACATCAAATACAAATTCAACAGCACGCGCGAAGATATTCTTCAAAGAGGCGTTGATGCCGTAAAGTATGCCAAGAAATTTGTAGAAGACGTAGAATTTTACGCCGAAGATGCCGGTCGTGCCGACATTGTTTATTTAGCACAAATGGTAGAAGCTGTTATTGCGGCGGGTGCTACCGTGGTAAATATTCCTGACACGAACGGGTATTGTTTGCCAGAGCAATACGGAGCTAAAATAAAATACTTAGTTGATAATGTAAAAAATATCGACAAAGCGATTATCTCCGTACACTGTCACAACGACCTTGGTTTGGCTACAGCCAACGCAATGGCCGGCCTTACCAACGGTGCAAGACAAGTAGAATGTACCATAAACGGAATCGGAGAACGAGCAGGGAATACTTCGTTGGAAGAAATTGCGATGATTATTAAAAGTCATCAAACACTAGGCTTAGAGACGGGTATTAATACCAAACAATTGGTGCCTATCAGTCGTCTTGTTTCTACGAGTATGAACATGATGGTGCAAGCAAATAAAGCAGTAGTAGGTAAAAATGCTTTTGCACACTCCTCAGGAATTCACCAAGACGGTGTGATAAAATTCAGAGAGAATTATGAAATTATAAATCCAGAAGACGTAGGTGCCGGCTCTTCTACTATCGTTTTAACCGCCAGAAGCGGAAGAGCAGCACTTTCCTACCGATTAGAAATCATTGGATTTAAATTGAATAAAGAAAGCCTAGAAATAGCCTACAAACGTTTCCTAGAAATGGCCGATACTAAGAAACAATTGGAAGACGAAGATTTGATGGTGTTGATGAAGTCTATTGAGATTTTAAAGTAATACGTTTGATTCCTTAAACGTCGCTGGTTCAAGCTTTTTGCTTGAACCTTTTTTGTTTCAGCGGACGCTGGAGTAGCGTGAAATAACGCTGCCTTTAATTTGTGTGTTGAACAAAATAACACTTCAGTTCTGGCAGCAGCATAGCAATCCTATAGAAATATGGACTCCCGCTGTTTTCGATCAGAAGTTAGACTACATCCACATGAACCCTGTAGAAGCTGGATTTGTGGAACAATCGGAAGATTGGCGTTACAGTAGTGCTGTAAATTATGCGGGTAGAAAAGGGTTGATTGATATTTTGTATTGTTTGTGCGTTGCCGTATTGGGTTCTTCAGCGAGTACTTTAGCGGACGCTGAAATAAAAAAGGTCCAAGCAAAAAGCTTGAACCAGCGGAGGTTTAAACTAGTCTGCAACGTTAATAAAACATTGTTTTGTATCCTGTCTCTTTTAAAGTGCGGTGGGCTATTCTTTCAAAATCAAGCTGCTCTTCTTTTGACATTTCTTTTTTCCACCGATAAAGTTTTTCTACAAGAGGAGGAGAGAAGGTATTTCTGTGATTGTATAATCGATCAATCTTGGAGATTAGTAAAGAGCCATCTTCCTTATAACGATCCTTGACCTCATTTAATCGTTCTCCTGTATTTTTGTAATAATCAAGCACCTGTTTCTCGTAAGGCAAATCAATAAAGTTCAATATTTTTCGAATTTCATTTTCTGGATCAGCGACTAACGATTCATACATTACCTCTAAATAATGATTGCATTGTTTGGATAAAGCCCGAGTCTTTTGAATTCTATCTGACCAGTCTGCAGCTATACCCGCTATTTCTTTTGAGGGGCTAAACCACAAAGGTCTTACAGAAAGAGCTACATCTCTGCCATCACGAATAATATGAATGAATCGAGCCTCTGGTAGAATTTTTTGAATCTGGTCTATATACAAACAATATCCAGGTGTTTTGTCACCAAAAAAAGCTTTGCCATGCTGCAGTGCGTATACTTTATAAACCGCTCTAATCCCTTCGGGTATAGTAAAAGGCTTTATTTTTTTTAATGCTTCTTCTACTTTTCCCTTTGAAAGGGCTATATCTGGCCAATTTGGTGAGCCCGAGATTATATCTATAAACTCCTGTTTGGATAAATCGGTTTTTTGATCTAGTAATTCAGGAATAAATCCCGTTTCAGCTGGAATTGATAACCTACTATGGCTATCAAGCATTAGCCTTAGTAGAGTGGTTCCTGACCTACCAACTCCAACGATAAAAGGAAAGGGTTGTTTCTTTGGGAATCTATTTGCCCAGAACTGGACTATTTTTAAGAGCGTACTATTCATATAATTAATTATAATAACTAAGGATAGAAGTAGAAATATAGTTCAGCTGCTCTTCGTCTATCGCAGTGTGCATTGGAATAGAAATAACTTTAGTGCAAAGTGCTTCGGTAATTGGTAGTGCTCCTTTTTTATACGAACGATAATCAAATGCTTTTTGCAGATGGATAGGAATAGGATAGTAAACCGTCGTAGGGATGTCTTTTTCAGCAAGAAACTTCACTAGTGCATCTCTTTCATTTATGTCTACTTGTATAGTATATTGATTAAATACATGGGAAGCGTTTTTGCTACGTTTGGGAAGAATGAGTGTGGAATGATTCGTTAAATTTTTATCATAATGCAATGCAGCCTCTTGACGGGCTAATATATAATCGTTAAGATGTCTCAATTTAATTCTTAGAACAGCTGCTTGGATAGAGTCAAGTCTTGAATTCATTCCTATGATATCGTGTCTGTATCTTTCTTTTTGACCATGATTGCAAAGCATTCGAATGGCAGCGGCAATCTTATCGTTGTTCGTAAATAGCGCTCCTCCATCGCCAAAACACCCTAGATTTTTCGATGGATAAAAGGAAGTAATTCCAATATCTCCCATCGTTCCGGCCATTTTAGTTTCCCCATTTGAAAAAGTGTAAGAGGCACCTAACGACTGGGCTGCATCTTCAATGATAATTAGATTGTATTTTTCGGCTATCTTTAAAATAGCTTCCATGTCCGCACATTGGCCAAACAAATGAACGGGAATAATAGCTTTTGTTTTAGAGGTAATCAATCGTTCTAGTTCGTTGCTATTTATATTAAATGTATCAGCGCCTACTTCTATAAAAATAGGTTTCAAACCTAGTATGGCAGCAGCTTCTGCGGTGGCGAAGTACGTAAAGGAAGGAATGATAACTTCATCCCCACTTTTAAGGCCTGCGGCCATCATCGCAATCTGAAGTGCATCTGTGCCATTAGCGCATGATATACAATGTTTTATCCCTTGGTATAAAGCCAACTCTTCCTCAAATGCTGTTACCTCTAATCCTCCAATAAAAGTAGAGGTGGAAATAAGTTGAGTCATGGCATGCTCGACCTCCTTTAATATAGATTGATGCGGCGTTAGCAGGTCAATCATTTCAATTTTTTTCATTCCTTTTTTAAAATAAGTTATGAAAAAGTAACTAAAATATAATATATTACCTAATATTCACTATTTGAAAGTGTAAATAAAGAAACTTATTTAAGTAAAAATTAATTCGTATAAGAAGCAGTGATATGATAAAAGCAAATGCAAAAGTGGCACTTATTCTAGGTCATCCAGGCCATGAATTGAGAGTGCATCGTTTTCTAGAACTATATAAGCCCCGTGTATATGTACTTACCGACGGTTCAGGCTCTACTAGTATTTCAAGAGTGTACAACACACTTAACATTATTGAACAAACCACTTCAACAGCGTCTCCTGTAATGGGACGATTTACCGATAGTGAACTGTATAGAATAATCAGAGAGCAGGATACCTCAACGCTCGAGCCTTTAATGGAGGAAATTGTGGATGATTTAGAGCGAAATAATATTGATTTTATTGTGGGAGACTCTATCGAAGGCTATAATCCTACACACGATTTGTGCCGATATATGATCAATGCAATTGTAAGAATTTATAGTCATAGAAAAGGTGTGACAATTCCTAATTACGATTTCTTGTTAGATGGACCTCCTCATGTATGCCCACCAGAATTAAAAGAAGAAGCAATATGGATAAAGCTAAACGATGAGGAGTTCGAAAGAAAATATGCTGCCGCTCAGAACTATCCAGAAATCATCAAAGATCTAGACATAGCACTTCAACAGCATGGAAAGGCGCCTTTTCAAATAGAATGTTTACGACCGGCAAAAGACCTTAATCAATATAGTACTTGGACTACAGAGATTCCATACTATGAAAGTTATGGTTTAAATAAGGTAAAAACAGGGGAATATTCAGAAGTGATTTCTTTTGAACAGCATTTATTGCCGTTAGCTAAATTTTGTACGCATTATTCGGAAAAAACACTGTGAAAGTGCTTATCACCAACAGGCAACTAGTCTATCCTGGAGGAACAGAAACATATGTAAGAGACTTGGCCAAAGCACTTCATGCCAGAGGGATTCATGTAGAAGTATATTGTCCAATATTAGGACCTCTTGCAGATGAGATTCGACTTTCTGGAATTAATATAGTTGATTCTATAGAGGATATTAAAGAAGTTCCTGATGTTATTCATGCGCATCATTTTATTCCTTCGATGGATGCAATTGTAAGATTTTCGGATGTTCCTGTGGTTTCTTTTCTTCATGACAGAACAAATGCCTTAGACAATCCACCTCGCCATAAAAATGTAGTCCATTACGTAGCCGTAGATTACAATTGCCTTGATCGACTAATCATAGATAATGCTATCGATGTGAAAAGTACTTCGGTCGTATATAATTGGGTCGACACCAAAAGATTTCGTATAAGGGGAAATATAGCTCCTAAACCAACTAGAGCCTTGGTTTTTAGCAATTATGGAAATTATGAAAACCATTTTAAACTAATAAAAGAAGCCTGCGGTCAACTAGGAATCGAGGTGGATGGAATTGGAATAGAATTCAAAAATTCTACCTCGACACCAGAAAAAATACTAGGGAATTACGATATAGTATTTGCGAAAGCTAAAGCTGCTATGGAAGCTTTAGCAACAGGAGCAGCGGTGATTGCTTGTGACTATAGAGGACTTGGCGAGATGGTTACACCTGAAAATTTCGATCATTACAGAAAGTATAATTTTGGAATGAAAACGCTTACTAGAGAGATAAAAGTAGATTTAATTGTTCAGGAAATGAAAAAATACAACGCTGCTCAGAATGCTATTACAGCAAAAATGATTCACAAAGAAGCTGATTTTTCATTGTGTGTAGATAAAATACTAGTGCTTTATCATCAAGTCATAAAAAAGTATTTTGAAGAAAAGCAGCCCGCTAATGTTTATGCAGAAAAGACCATTCGTGATTATTTGCTTCAGAAATCTCAAGCGTGTAGATATCAAGAAAATCTCGCTGTTGACAAAAGAAGTAAAATAATATTTGATTATCAAAATGAGGTTGAAGAATATAAAAGACTAATTAGTGATCAGGAAGAGCTGGCAATTGGAGAGAAGATTAAAATGGAAAAGTACAAAAGACTCGCCTTCCCTGATTATCCTTTAAGAGCTGCTATTCGAAATTTGTTTGTTCAGATTTTTAGAAAACTATTTAAGCCCAAAAATAATTTAGGATAATGTTAAAATGTGCATTAATTGGCTTCGGCTATTGGGGGGAGATTCTTTTGCGAAATCTCTTACTTCACAATGAGTTTCAGGTTTGTTTTATCGGTGATATTAATTCTGACAACATAAAATCTATCCAAGACAACTATCCTACGATCACAGTGACGGATGATAGTTCTTTAATAGTCGATGACAAAGAAATTGAGGTAGTGCTCGTTTCTTCGCTCGCAACCTCACACTATGAGATAGTAAAGAGAGCATTACTTTCTTGTAAACATGTTTTAGTAGAAAAGCCGATGACCTGTTCGTATGAAGAGGCGCTGGAACTTCATACGCTCGCTATCAAAAAGAATCTTATCTTGATGGTAGATCATATACTGCTCTATACAGAGGCTGTTCAAAAGCTGAAAGAACTATTTTCTGCCAATAAAAATAACCTAATCGCCATCACTTGCGAAAGACTAAACAATGGACGTATACCAACAGATGTGAATGTGATTTGGGACTTGGGACCACACGACATTTCCGTTCTCAATTATATTACAGAAGAACTTCCTGTCTCCGTAAAATTGGTGCGCTCAACACTGATAAATGGAGTAATTAGCGAGGCGTCTATCGAAATGTACTATAGTTCGTTTAAAAAAATTCATCTCGAACTGTCTTGGGTCAGCAATACAAAAAGAAGAGCGACCACCTTTTATTTTAAGGATACTACTATTACGTTAGACGAGGCAATGCCTAATTCTACCAAAATAAAAGTAGAAAAGCTAAATCCTGTCACCGCAGCGGTAGATGAAATGAACTATATTGGAATACAAAGTTCATTTCTTCCCTTAACTGCTGTATTAAATGATTTTGCCAAATCTGTAAAAACTGGAGTACAACCTTTGTCTAATTCAGCGAAAGCGCTAGACGTAATAAGTATTTTAGAAGCAATTGATGAGTCTTATAGAAATAACGGTCAAGAAACTAAGGTCTATTATTTTACCGCTTAAATTCGAACGCCTCCGTTTATCTGAAATCGTATCCAACCAGCAGTTCGTCTAGATATTTACTTGAACTAACAGCTGTCTTATATTTAAGGTGTATTTTGCTTTAAAATCTATTTTTTGGGTATTTATACTTCAAATTTTACCTATTTTTATGATATTTATACTTAATTTTAATTGTACGGGTTAATTTTTCAATTATATTTGCGTATTAATTAATTTTGAAACCAAGGAAAAACACTTTATTATGAGCACAACTGTTGCGTTGCCCGATTTGCCTAAAGGCGCAAATAGGATGTTATTTATGAATACGTTAGCCTTTTCTATTTGCTTCGGAGCTTGGATGTTAAATGGTGTACTTGTTACTTTTTTGGTTGATAATCAGGTCTTTAAATGGGGGGCTATCGAAATTGGCTGGTTAATTGGTATTCCAGTTTTAACAGGATCTATTTTTCGCTTACCAGCGGGTATTTTAACTGATAAATTTGGAGGAAGACCAGTTTTTACAATTTTACTGTTACTTTCTGCCATTCCAATGTATTTTCTGTCGTATGCCGATAGTTTTTTCAGTTTTGCGTTGTGTAGTTTTGGTTTTGGATTGACAGGAGCAAGCTTTGCAATAGGTATAGCATATACTTCTATTTGGTTTCCACAGCATAAACAAGGCACGGCATTAGGCGTTTTCGGTGCAGGAAATGCAGGTGCTGCGATTACTACATTATTCGCACCCACTTTATTGAAAAACCTTACTAATAATGGGCTGGATATAGAAGGTTGGAGGACATTGCCCGTTATTTATTCTGTGGCTTTGGTAATAATGGCAATCGTATTTTTCCTTTTTACAACAAATAAAAAACCAGTGGCTACTAATAAAACTATAAGAATAATGCTCCAACCCTTAAAATCGGTGCGTGTGTGGCGTTTTGGTTTGTATTATTTCTTAGTTTTTGGATGTTTTGTAGCCTTCTCTCAATGGTTAGTGCCTTACTTTGTAAATGTTTATTACCTACCACTTGTGACGGCAGGCTTCTTTGCTTCCTTATTTAGTCTTCCTTCTGGTGTTATTAGAGCTTTAGGTGGCTGGTTGTCAGATAAATTGGGTGCGAGAAAAGTAATGTATTGGGTTTTGGGGGCTTCTGCAATTATTTGCGTAACACTCGTTATTCCTAAAATGGAAGTATATTCCCCAGGTAAAGGAGTGATGGCAAAACGAAACGGTATAGTGACCGCTGTTTCTATTAATGAAATTAAAGTGGGTGACGTTTCCTATACCTTTGCTCCTAAAATGGTGGAATCGTCAGAAACTACTGATGATAAATTTTCGCTTTTTCCACAAAAAACTGCTTGGCAAGAGCCTGTAATAAAAGTGGGTGATAACGTTGTTAAAAAACAATTGCTTGCAAAAGGGATAACAAAAATTAATTTTCAAGCGAATGTTTGGGTATTTGCCTTCCTTACTTTATTTATAGGCATTGTTTGGGGTATCGGCAAAGCGGGCGTTTATAAATTTATTCCAGATTATTTCCCTGGGGAAATTGGTGTAGTAGGAGGAATGGTAGGTGTATTAGGTGGGCTTGGTGGTTTCTTTTGCCCAATAATCTTTGGGTATCTTTTAGATCTTACAGGATTGTGGACGAGCTGTTGGATGTTTATGTTTACCCTTTCTATAATATGTATAATATGGTTGCATCGTGTTGTTGAAAAAATGAAAAAAGAAAAAGACGACACTACGCTAAGTGATATAGAAGAGCGTTCTTAGTAATTGCGATTTGCCTACTCTTGCTGGTCCAAGCTTTTAGCTTGGACCATTTTTATTTCAGCGTCCGCTGGAGTGGCTAATAAAGGAAATATATACTGGATGTTGAGCTAGCGGATTCTACTGAATTAGCAACGAAATTTTCCGTCCTAAACCAAGTTCAAGCAATTTGTATAAGGTTGACAGCTGGATATCGCTGTGTCCATTTTCAATTCTTGAGATGAAACTTTTTTTCGTTCCTGTTTTTTCAGCCAATTGCTCCTGTGTCATCGAGGTCAATCTTCTTTCTGATTTTATTACTTCGCCAATGGCATAAGCCTTCGCTTTAATTTCGAATTCGGTTCTTTTAATAGAGCCAATTTTCCCGTAACGGCTATCAAGGTGCTCGTCAAAGGTGGTTATTGTTTTATTATTCCCTTTCATGTTCGTTTATTTTTTCTTGAAAATATTCTTTTTTAATTTTTAAGGCTTTGTTTGAACTAAACTACTAGTCTAACCAATTCCATTAGTTCTAGGAATTAACGTTAACTAATAATGGTATTATTTTAAATGTACACTAGCGGAGTAGTCGT